>NZ_CP117417.1:0-200000 GCF_028607105.1 Novosphingobium humi
GCCATTCGGCGTCGAGATAGGCGGAAATAAAACCCTCGTCGAGCGGGCGAACCGAGAGGCGCGCGCATTCGGCATGGGCCCAGACCACCGCCCCATCGCGGGCCAGCGCAGCGGCCGAATGCAATTCCATCACTCGCCCCGAAAAGAAGCGCAGATGATTGGCGGCATCCTCGCGGCTTGCCGGTTTGTCGAAACGGCGGCCATCGACCACGACAAGGGAATCGCTGCCCAGCACCAGCGGGCCCGGCGCCGAAGGGCAAACCGCCAGCGCCTTGGCCTTGGCCAGAGCCAGCGCGACATCGGCGGGCGCTGCGCCTTCAAGGCTGGCCTCAAGTGCGCGTTCATCGATGCGCGCGGGGATCGCGCGATGGGCCACACCGGCAGCATCCAGCATTGCCCGACGCGATGCGCTCTGGCTGGCGAGAATGAGATCAGGGAAAGTCATCAGATCGGCTTGGCTCCGGATTGATTGTCATGGCCCGTCTGCCGCTCCTTGATCAGATTGATGATCGCGGCGGCGGTTTCCTCGATCGAGCGGCGGGTGACATCGATCACCGGCCAGCCATTATCGGCAAACATGCGGCGGGCAAATTGCAGTTCGGCCCCCACACGGTCATTATCGACATAGGCGGTGTCGGGCGACTGATTAAGCGTGAGCAGGCGGTTGCGGCGCACCTGAATCAGGCGTTCGGGCGCAGTGGTCAGACCGACGACCAGCGGGCGTTTGAGATCATAGAGCAGGCCGGGCGGCGGGCTTTCCACCACGATGGGAATATTGGCCACCTTGAACCCGCGATTGGCCAGATAGATAGAGGTGGGCGTTTTGGAGGTGCGCGACACGCCCGCCAGCACGATATCGGCCTCTTCCCAATCCTCCCATGCCACGCCATCATCATGGGCGATGGTGAACTGGATCGCCTCGACGCGGGCGAAATAGGCCGCGTCCAATGTGTGCTGGCGGCCCGGACGCCCCTTGGCTTCCTGGCCCAGCGCGGCCTCAAGCGAGTCAATCACCGCATCGAGCGCAGGAACCGCAGGCAGACCCAAAGTACGACAGCGATCCTCCAGAGCCCTGCGGATATCGTGACTGACCATGGTATAAACCACCAGACCGGGGTTGGCAGCGATATCGCCGATGATACGATCGAGATGCGCCTGCGAGCGCACCATCGGCCAGAAGTGGCGCACGACATCGGCATCATCGAATTGCGAGAGCGCGGCCTTGGCGATCATTTCCAGCGTTTCGCCGGTGGAATCCGAGAGCAAATGGAGATGGAGCCGCGTCATTCGTGAATGTACCTAAACCCGTTCCGCATTGTGGATAAGCCTGCCCATAAACCACGGCAAAGGTCTGGTGACAATCTCGGGCATAGGTTTGATCCCCGATAGGAGGACTCCTTTGCGCGACTTGTGGACATGTGAATAGGGTTACCCACAGGCTGGGGATAAGGGGGAAAAGGAATCCTTGACCCTGACTCTTGGGGAGTCGCAAAGGGCCTTGCCCTGTTCATTTCGGGATAAATCGGGCAAGGAACCGGTATGCCCGCTATCCACAGGCCAACAACCTACTAGAACCCTTTAATAAGAATCTATTTTTTTGGATTGGACTCTCTCGATGCCCGGTTTGCTCCTTGATACGTTGCGTGGTTCCAATGGTGATCAGAGGCCGATCTGGCTCATGCGTCAGGCCGGACGATATCTTCCGGAATATCGCGCGCTGCGGGCAGAGAAGGGAGGCTTCCTCGCGCTGGTCTATGACAGTGCGGCGGCGGCCGAGATCACGGTGCAGCCCTTGCGTCGTTTCGGCTTTGATGGGGCGATCCTGTTTTCCGACATTCTGATCGTGCCTTATGCGATGGGGCAGGATCTGCAGTTCCTGGTGGGCGAGGGACCGCATCTTTCTCCGCGCCTTGTCGATCATGCGCTCAAATCGCTTGTGGCGGTCCCTGAGCGCCTTGCGCCGATCTATGAGACGGTGAGGCAGGTGGTGGCTCAGATCAGCCCACAGACCACCATGCTGGGCTTTGCGGGCAGCCCGTGGACCATCGCGACCTATATGGTGAATGGAGAGGGCAGCCGCGACCAGCATGAGACCCGCGCCTATGCCTATCGCGATCCGGCAGCGTTTCAGGCAATCATCGACGGGATTGTGGATGTGACGGTCGACTATCTCGACGGCCAGATCAAGGCGGGGGCCGAGGCGATCCAGTTGTTCGACAGCTGGGCCGGCAGCCTTGCCCCGCGTGAGTTCGAGAAATGGGTTATCGCGCCCAATGCGGCCATTGTCCGGGCGGTCAAGGCGCTGCACCCCAATGTGCCCATCATCGGCTTTCCCAAGGGTTCCGGCGAGAAACTGGCGGCCTATGCGCGCGAGACCGGCGTGGACGCGGTGGGTGTGGACGAAACCGTCGACCCGATCTGGGCCGCGCGCGAATTGCCCGCCAATATGCCGGTGCAGGGCAATCTCGATCCGCTGTTGTTGCTGGCTGGCGGGCAGGAGCTGGAAGACCGGGCCATCGGCGTACTCGAAGCCTTTGCCGACCGCCCCCATGTCTTCAATCTGGGCCACGGCATCGGGCAGACCACCCCTATCGCCCATGTCGAGCAATTGCTGAACGTTGTGCGCGGCTGGAAACGGTAAAGCGCGCGTAAGGCACTGTTCTTCCGGTTTTCCGCCGCCATCCTGTTGACAGTGGAAAATCGGATACCAACTTTTCGACCATGCTAAACCATGGTGCAGCGATGGAATGGGTGCTTTCGATGACCTATCTCTGGCTCAAGGCGGGCCATATCATCTTTGTGATTTTCTGGATGGCGGGGCTGTTCATGCTGCCGCGCTATTTCGTCTATCATCAGGAAAGCGAACCCGGATCGGCCGAGGAAGCCCGCTGGATCGACCGCGAGGCCAAGCTGCGCAAGATCATCCTGACGCCCGCGATCATCGTGGTCTGGGTGCTGGGTCTGCTCTTGGCGCACACGATCGGGGCCTTTTCGCAGGGGTGGTTCCATATCAAGTTGGCGGCGGTGCTGGGGCTTTCGGCCTATCACATGTGGCTGGTGGGCTATTCCAAGGCTCTCGCGCGGGGTGAGCGGCGGCTGAGCGGCAAGAAACTGCGGATGCTCAATGAAGTGCCGGGGCTGGCGGCTGCGGTGATCGTGGTGATGGTGGTGTTGAAGCCGTTTTGATTATTTGGGTTTGGAGGGGTTTAAGATGCCTCCGGCGGGCAAAGGGCGGCGGCCCTTTGCAATCCCGTTAAATGGGTGGCGCCTCGGTTCGCAGGTTTTTGGATTTGGACTTTTAAAGCCTGCGGCGCTGGTAATAGGCGCCGCAGGCTTTCATGTTTCTGAGGCTGCGTATTGTGCGCTGTGGTTGAACCCGTGGCACAACGCAGACAGTAACGGGAGCGCGAGGGTCTAGACCCTCGCATCACCCCTTCTTTCCTTGATTTCCCCCCCCCAATCCCCTATCTGCTCTCGCAACCGGCACCGCCACGCAGCGTTAAGACGTGGCACACCTTTGGTCTTGCATTCTCCATGCCCCACAGACCCGCCGGCCGAACCTCATAGGAATACCTTGATATGCATTTGAAAGAATTGAAGAAAAAGACTTCGGCCGAGCTGGTCGAGATGGCCGAGGAATATGGCGTGGAAAGCGCCAGCACGCTTCGCCGCCAGGATCTGATGTATGCGATCCTGAAGGAAGTGGCCGAGGATGGCGAGGAGATCATCGGGCAGGGCACGATCGAAGTGCTGCCCGACGGCTTCGGCTTTTTGCGCAACCCGGAGGCCAATTATCTGGCCGGGCCGGACGACATTTATGTCTCGCCCAATCAGGTCCGCAAGTGGGGCCTGCGCACCGGCGATACGGTCGAAGGCGAAATCCGCGCCCCCAAGGACGGCGAGCGCTATTTCGCGATCACCAAGCTGGTCAGCGTCAATTTCGACAATCCCGAAGCGGTGCGCCATCGCGTCAACTTCGACAACCTGACCCCGCTCTATCCGAACGAGCGTTTGAAGCTCGACACGCTCGACCCCACGGTCAAGGACAAGTCGGCCCGGGTGATCGACCTGATTTCGCCGCAGGGCAAGGGCCAGCGCGCGCTGATCGTCGCCCCGCCGCGCACGGGTAAGACGGTGCTGCTGCAAAACATCGCCAAGGCGATCACCGACAACCACCCCGAAGTGTTCCTGCTGGTGCTGCTGGTCGACGAACGCCCCGAAGAAGTCACCGACATGCAGCGCAGCGTGAAGGGCGAGGTTATCTCCTCGACCTTTGACGAACCGGCGCAGCGCCACGTGCAGGTGGCCGAAATGGTCATCGAAAAGGCCAAGCGTTTGGTCGAACACAAGCGCGATGTCGTCATCCTGCTCGACTCGATCACGCGTCTGGGCCGCGCCTATAACACCGTGGTGCCGTCGTCCGGCAAGGTGCTGACCGGCGGTGTGGACGCCAACGCGCTGCAACGCCCCAAGCGCTTCTTCGGCGCGGCGCGCAACATCGAGGAAGGCGGCTCGCTCTCCATCATCGCCACCGCGCTGATCGATACCGGCAGCCGCATGGACGAAGTGATCTTTGAAGAATTCAAGGGCACCGGCAACAGCGAAATCGTGCTCGACCGCAAGGTCGCCGACAAGCGTATCTTCCCCGCGCTGGACGTGGGCAAGTCGGGCACCCGCAAGGAAGAACTCCTGGTCGAAAAGGGCAACCTCTCGAAGATGTGGGTCCTGCGCCGCATCCTCATGCAGATGGGCACCGTCGATGCGATGGAATTCCTGCTCGACAAGATGAAGGATTCCAAGACCAACGAGGACTTCTTTGCCACGATGAACCAGTAAGCACAGGTTTGCCTCCGGCGGGCAAAGGGACTTGTCCCTTTGCAATCCCGTTTTGGGGTGGTGCTTGGGTTCGCAGGGATGTGGATCTGAGCGGAATTTGAAAGCCTGCGGCGCTGGTAATGGGCGCCGCAGGCTTTATCATTTCTAACGCTGCGTATTGTGCGCTGTGGTTGAACCCATGGCGCAACGCGGACAGTACCGGGAGCGCGAGGGGCTAGACCCTCGCATCAACCCCCTTCCACTTTTCTAAAACCTAGACTTCCCCCCCCCACTGTGGCTTTATCCATTCCGGTTTGCGCCCATAAGGAGATGCGCGATGAAGATGAATTTCGAGGTGGATTGCACACCCGAGGAAGCGCGCCGCTTTCTGGGCCTGCCCGATGTCACGCGGGCGAATGAGGCCTATGTCGATGCGGTGATGAAGGCGATGCAGGGGGCAGGCTCGCTCGACCAGATTCAGGAGTTCACCAAGCAGTTCGCCCCGATGGGTCAGCTTGGCATGAAGATGTTTCAGAACATCATGGAAGCCGGCGCGAGCATGGCGACGGGCGGCAAGAAGTAAGATCACCGGAAAATGCCTGACACGATTTTTGCCTGCTCGAGCGGGATGCCTCCGGCCGCGATTGCGGTGATCCGGATCAGCGGGCCGCAGGCGGGCGACGCTTTGGTGGCGCTGGGCGGACGCCTGCCGGTCGAGCGCCGCGCCGGCCTGACAGTGCTGCGCGATGGGGCAGGGGCCGAACTGGACCGGGCGCTCGTCTTGTGGTTCCCTGGAACGCGCACGGCAACGGGCGAGGATCTGGCCGAGATCCATTGCCATGGCGGGCGCGCGGTGATCGCAGCCTTGGAACAGGCGCTGGGGGCATTGCCGGGTCTGCGCCGCGCCGAGCCCGGCGAATTTACCCGCCGCGCCTTTTTGAACGGCCGCATGGATCTGGCCGAGGCCGAAGGGCTGGGCGATCTGCTTTCCGCCGAGACGGAGATGCAGCGACAGGCCGCCGTGGCGATGGCGGGCGGCGCTCTGTCGGTTGTGGTCAAAGGCTGGCGCGAGCGGGTGCTGATGCTCTCGGCGCAGGTTGAGGCGGTGCTGGATTTTGGCGATGAGGATGACGTTGGCGCGCTGCCCGCTTCCTTCGCTTCGACGCTGGCGATGTTTCACGTGGAACTTTGCGAATGGCTATCCCGCCCGCGTGCCGAGGCTCTGCGCGAGGGCTATCGCGTCGTGATCGCCGGGCCGCCCAATGCGGGCAAGAGCACTTTGTTCAACGCGCTGGTCGAAGATGATGCCGCGATCATCACGCCGCTGGCCGGAACCACGCGCGATATTCTGATGCGTCCGGTGGCGTTGGGCGGGGTGCCGTTTCAGTTTCTCGATACGGCTGGTCTGCGTGACGACGGGGCCGATGTGGTGGAAAGCATCGGCATCGAACGCGCACGTGAAGTCATGGCTCGGGCCGATCTGGTCCTCTGGTTGGGGCCGGAGGGTGAGGGCCCGCAGGGCGCGTGGGAGATCGAATCCCGGATCGACGCCGCCGTGCGCATGGCCAAATCCGCCCCCCGCCATCGTCTGTCGGGCAAGACCGGGGAGGGGGTAGATGCCCTGCGCCGCGACCTGATCGATACGGCGCGCTTGGCCATGCCCAAGCCCGGACAGGTGGCGTTGAACGCTCGTCAGCATGGTTTGCTCTCCGAGGCGGCATCGGCTTTGGGGGCGATCCGGCCCGATGGCGACCTGTTGTTGACTGCTGAAGATCTGCGCGCCGCGCGTTCTGCCTTCGACCGTTTGTTGGGCGGTGCCGGGACGGAGGATATGCTCGACGCTCTGTTCGGACGCTTCTGCATCGGAAAATGATGCGTGTTTCACGTGAAACACGCGCACAGCTTTTGACCCGCCCGCCCGCTTAGGGTAGGGGCAACCCATGCAGCATTTTGACATTATCGTGGTCGGCGGCGGCCATGCCGGCGTAGAGGCCGCCGCTGTTGCCGCCCGCATGGGCGCTTGCGTGGCGCTGGTCTCCTTTGACCTTGACGCCATCGGCGCCATGAGTTGCAACCCGGCTATCGGCGGTTTGGGCAAGGGGCATCTTGTGCGCGAGGTCGACGCATTCGACGGGCTGATGGGGCGCGCTGCGGATGCCGCCTCGATCCACTATCGCATGCTCAACCGCAGCAAGGGCAGCGCGGTGCAAGGCCCCCGCATTCAGGCCGACCGCAAGCTGTTCAAGGCCACGATCCAGCGCATGCTGCCCCAGCAGGGCGATCTGACGCAGGTGGCCGGAGAGGTCGCCGCGCTGGTGCTGGAAGGTGGTCGAGTGGTGGGCGTGGATCTGGCCGATGGCGTGCGGATCGCGGGCCGGGCCGTCATCCTCTGCACCGGCACCTTCCTTGGCGGCACGCTGTTTCGCGGCGAAGAGCGGATGGTCGGCGGGCGCATTGGCGAGGCCGCCGCACATCGTCTGGCCGCCCAGATGCGCGAGGCGGACCTGCCGATGGCGCGTCTGAAAACCGGCACGCCGCCGCGTCTGGATGGCCGGACCATCGACTGGGTGCGGCTGGAGGAGCAGCCGAGCGATGCCGAGCATTGGTGCATGTCGGCGTTGGAAACGCGCCGCGTGAACCCGCAACTGGCCTGTGCCATCACGCGGACCAATGCGGCGGTGCATGAAACGATCCTTGCCAATCTCCATCGCTCGCCCCTGTTCAGCGGGGCGATCGGGGCGAGGGGGCCGCGCTATTGCCCCAGCATCGAGGACAAGATCCACCGCTTTGCCGACCGCGATGGCCATCAGATCTTCCTCGAACCGGAGGGCCTTTCGACCCATCTGGTCTATCCCAACGGCATCTCAACCAGTCTGCCCGCCGATGTGCAATTGACCATGCTGCGCCACATGGAAGGGCTGGAGCAGGTCGAGATGGTGGTGCCCGGCTATGCCGTCGAATATGACCATATCGACCCGCGTGCCTTGCGGAGCTCGCTGGAGCTGCGCGCGATCCCCGGCCTCTATTGCGCGGGCCAGATCAACGGCACGACCGGCTATGAAGAGGCGGCGGCGCAGGGGCTGATCGCGGGGATGAACGCGGCGGCTGTGGTGCTGGGGCGCGAGGCTCCGGCGATTGACCGGGCCAATTCCTATCTGGCGGTGATGGTTGATGACCTGACGCTCCACGGCGTTTCCGAACCCTATCGCATGTTGACGGCACGGGCGGAATATCGGCTGCGGCTGCGCGCCAACAATGCAAGCTCGCGCCTGACACCTCTGGCGGCGGCGGCAGGGTGCCTTGGGGCGGAACGTTCCGCGTGGTTCGAGCGTCGCCAAAAGGACAAGGTGGCGCTTGAAGCTGCGCTGGAACAAGGCGTGACGGCTCAGGATCTGGCCACGGTGGAGATCACTGCCAAGGCCGATGCGGGGCGTCTGTCCCTGCGCGAATGGCTGCGCTTTGATGGTGTGTCGATTGACCGGCTGCGCCCATGGTTGGGCGATGCATTGGACGTGGACGCGACGCTGATCGAGGAAGTGGCCGAGGATGCTTTCTATGCCCCCTATCTGGCGCGGCAGGAGAGGGAGCTGTCGGACCTGCGTTCGAACGAGCATCTGCTTTTGGCTGAGAACTTTCCCTATGGCCAGATCGCCGGTCTTTCGAGCGAGATGGTGGAGCGTCTGACGCGGGCGCGTCCGGAAAATCTGGCGGCGGCGGGGCGCGTGGCGGGGGTGACTCCGGCGGCTCTGGCGGCGCTGTTGGTGCATGCAAGGAAGCTGGCCTGATATGATTGCTAATGAGGAACAGGCCCGCGCATGGCTGGCGGCCCGGTGGGAAATGACCCCCGAGGCGATGGAGCGGCTCGAAAAGCTGGTCGCCATGTTGGCCGAGGAAAACGAGCGGCAGAACCTTGTGGCGGCCGCGACGATCCCGATGGTGTGGCAGCGCCATATTGTCGATTCCGCGCAATTGCTGTCGTATGTTCCACGTGAAACATGGAACGGGACCAAGGGGCCGTGGCTTGACCTGGGGACCGGGGCGGGCTTTCCGGGGCTGGTGATCGCGGCGATGCGGCCGGGGCATGAAGTGCTGATGGTCGAATCGCGCGCGCGGCGAGTCGAATGGCTGAACCGCGTGATCGAGGAACTGGCGCTGCCCAAGGCGAAGGTCTTGGGTCAGCGGCTGGAGATGGTGGAGACGTGCACCGTTGCGGTGATTTCCGCCCGTGCCTTTGCACCGCTCGACAAGCTTCTGAAAATCTCCGCACGCTTTTCCACAAGGGACACGCTCTGGCTGTTGCCCAAGGGGCGGTCGGCAGGGCAAGAGTTGGAGGCACTCAAAGCATCGGTGCGCGAAGGGTTCCACGTGGAACAATCGCTGACCGATGAGGACGCCGGGCTGATTGTCGGCCATCTCAATCCCAAGGGAGTGAAGCTGTGATCCGCATTGCCATTGCCAATCAGAAAGGCGGCGTGGGCAAGACCACATCCGCGATCAATCTGGCCACAGCCTTTGCCGCGGCGGGTTGGCGCACGCTGCTGATCGACCTTGACCCGCAGGGCAATGCCTCGACCGGGGTGGGCGTGCCCGCCTCGGCGCGTGAATATTCCACCTATGACCTGTTGCTGGGCGAGGCGACGCTGGCCGAATGCGCGATGGAAACCTCGATCCCCGGTCTGCATCTGCTGGCCGCGACGGTCGATCTGTCGGGGGCGGAGGTTGAGCTGGTTTCGGTCGATGGCCGCACCGACAAATTGCGCAAGGGTCTTGCACGTGGATCGGAGCGCTATGACATCTGCTTCATCGACTGCCCGCCCTCGCTGGGTCTGCTGACGCTCAACGCGCTGAGCGCGGCCGATACGGTGCTGGTGCCGCTGCAATGCGAGTTCTTCGCGCTCGAAGGTTTGAGCCAATTGCTGCAGACGGTCGAGCGGGTACAGCAGCGTTTCAACGCCGACCTTGGCATCATCGGCATTGCGCTCACCATGTTTGACCGGCGCAACCGCCTCACCGATCAGGTCTCGGACGATGTGCGCTCGTGCCTGGGCAAGCTGGTGTTCGACACCGAAATCCCGCGCAACGTCCGCCTGTCCGAAGCGCCCAGCCATGGCATGCCCGCGCTGATCTATGACCAGCATTGCAGCGGCAGCCGCGCCTATCTGGCGCTGGCCCGCGAATTGATTTCACGTTTGCCTGAAAACAGGAAAGCCGCATGACCGACGACAGCACCACCCAGAACCCGCCCGCGCTGGGCGCCTCGTTAGGCGCCGCGCCGCGCCGCAAGGCTGCGCTGGGGCGGGGGCTTCAGGCGCTGCTGGGCGAAACGCGGCGCGAGGAGCCGGTGGCCGCCGGTGGCACCACAGGCGGGATGGTGTCGGTGGAAAGCGGTCTGGCCTCGCTTCTGGTATCCAGCATCGAGCCCGATCCCGATCAGCCGCGCCGCCAGTTCGATGATGCGGCGCTGGATGAACTGGCCGCCTCGATTGCCGCGCGCGGCGTCTTGCAGCCGGTCATCGTCGTGCCGCTGGGCGAGGGGCATTACCGGCTGGTGGCGGGCGAACGCCGTTGGCGCGCGGCCCAGCGGGCCAAGGTGCATGAGATCCCCGCGCTGGTGCGCAAGCTGACCCAGCGCGAGGTGATGGCGATTGCGCTCATTGAAAACCTTCAGCGTGAAGACCTGAACCCGATCGAAGAAGCGCGCGCCTATCAGCGTCTGGCCGAGAGCGAGAGCATGACGCAGGCCGAGATCGCCAAGATGGTCGACAAGAGCCGCAGCCATGTCGCCAATATCCAGCGCCTGCTGGCCTTGCCCGATGCGGTGACGAAGATGGTCGAGGCGGGCGAATTGTCGATGGGCCATGCGCGTGCGCTGATCGGCGTCGAGGATGCCGAAGCGTTGGCGCAGCAGGCCGTGGCCAAGGGCCTGTCGGTGCGCGAGGTGGAACAGATGGTGCGCCGCCAGTCGGGCCGCGAGACCGCCGCGCCGCGCCGCGCCCGCAATGAATTCAAATCCGCCGAGTCCGCCGACATTCAGGCGATGCAGGCGCATCTGGAGGAATTCCTGGGCCTGTCGGTCAAGATCAGCGTGGATGCCGATCCCCGTTCGGGCGCGGTGACGATCCGCTATCGCACGCTCGATCAGCTCGATCTCATCTGTCAGCGTCTGACCGGCGAGGGTATTTAAAAAGAGGGGGCCGCAAAGTCCCCTTTTTCACGTCAGACTAAACTGGGCATCAGATCGCGATGCGCTTGTCGCGGACAATCTTTTGCCGGATGACGCGCCGCTGGATCACCCGCTTTTCGATGACCTTTTCCGGGCAATCGGCCGGAACATTTTCCATCACGCTGATCGGGATCGAATAGCCATAGGTGGGGTGGGGGGCGCCGCCGCCCTGATAATAGGCCCACCAATCCAGACACGCGCCCGCCGATTGCGAGACATCGGCACCGGGCACCGCGTTCAGCCGCCGCTCGCATTCGGCGAGCCATGGGCCGCGCTGCATCCCGCCCGGTTGCAGACCGGCGCTGGGCGGCGGCGCATAGGCGGTCGAGACCGGCGCGGCAGCAGCAGGCACGCCCTGTGCATAGCCAGCCCCGGCCAGCGAGGGCGCGGGCAGGGGCATGGCCGAAACCTGGCCCGACGAAGTCTGGGGCGCGGTCTGGGCCAAAGCGGGAGCGGCGATGAAACCGGCCGAAACGGAACCGGCGGCAATCAGCAGGGCGCGGATGGACATGGGCTTGGCACCTTCATGACGGGAACCTCGTTCATAAAGGTTAATACCAGAAAGGTGCCGTCGGCCCAAGCGAAAGCGTAAGGCGCTCTATCCGCTAATTTACGAGGTTAACCCGCAATGGCCGCAGCGATGGCCGCCGCCAGAGCTTCAATCCCCGCCGCATCCTCTTCATCGAAACGCGCAGGAGTCGGGCTGTCCAGATCGATCACCGCCACCACGCGCGCGTCGGCCACCACCGGCACGACCAGTTCCGACGCGCTGGCCCCGTCGCAGGCGATATGGCCGGGAAAGGCATGGACATCAGGCACGAGCTGGGTCTGGCCGGTGGCCGCCGCCGTGCCGCACACGCCCCGGCCAAAGGGGATGCGGATGCAGGCCGGTTTGCCCACGAAAGGCCCCAGCACCAGTTCATCGCCGATGGCGCGATAGAACCCGGCCCAGTTGAGATCCGGCAGAAACTGCCAGATCAGCGCGGCCACATTGGCCATATTGGCCACAGCGTCGCTCTCGCCGGCGGTGATGGCCAGCGCGGCCTCGCGCAGGTCGCGGTGGATTTCGGATTTGGGCGCGTCGGCCCCAGGGGAAAAGTCGAACATGGCGCCGATGTAATACGCCGCATCGCCCCCGCCAAGAGGCACCATTCCGGGCTTGTGGGCCACGCGGCAAATCCCTATCTCATCGCGCATGAGCCCTACTTTGCGCAAATCGCTTATCGCCCTTGGTGCCGTCATTCTGGTTGGCGGGGGTGGCTTTGCCTATCTTATGCATGGCAATGTCTCCCAATTGCCGATCGAGCAGATGGAGGGCCGCAAGCCCAAGCTGGTCGATCCCGAACCGGAGACTTTCCCGACGGTGGGTCTGGTCAAATCGGTGGGCTGGGCCGCCAATGAGGCGCCCATCGCCGCGCAGGGGCTGAGCGTCAGCCGGTTTGCCACCGGGCTGCAACATCCGCGCACGATCCTCACCCTGCCCAACGGCGATGTGCTGGTGGCCGAAACCGGCGCGCCCAAGGACAATGGGCCGGGCGGGATCACCGGATTTTTCCAGAACATCTTCATGGGCTTTGTCGGCGCGGGCGATCCCAGCCCGAACCGCATAGTCCTGCTGCGCGACAGCAAGGGCACCGGGGTTGCCGACCAGCGCTTTGTCCTGCGCGAGGGGCTCTCCTCGCCTTCGGGCATGGCCTATGGCGATGGCAAGCTCTACATCGCCAACCATGATGCGGTGCTGGCCTTTGATTTCCAGCCCGGCGCGACCAGCCTTACGGCTGCGCCCAAAAAGCTGATGGATCTGCCGCCTGCGGGCAATCACTGGATGCGCAATCTGGTGCTCAGCCCCGATGGCAAGCATCTCTATGTCGCCATCGGTTCGGCCTCGAACATCGGCGAACGCGGGCCCAAGGCCGAGGAAGGCCGCGCCACGATCTATGAAATCGACATCGCCAGCGGCCATGCGCGCCGCTATGCGATGGGGCTGCGCAATGCCAACGGCATGGCATGGAACCCCTCGACGCAGGAACTCTGGACGGTGGTGAACGAGCGCGATCAGCTCGGCCCCGATCTGGTGCCGGACTATCTGACCAATGTGCCGGTGGGGTCGCACTATGGCTGGCCGTGGTTCTATTGGGGCAAGAACGAGGACAATCGCGTCTATCAGAACACGCCCGAATTCCAGATGCCCGAATTCCTGATCGATTATGTCCGCAAGCCCGAATATGCGCTGGGGCCACATGTGGCCGCGCTGGGGCTGACCTTTGTGAAGGGCGGTGAGAAGATGGGCGCGCATTATGCGAATGGCGCCTTCATCGCGCGTCATGGATCGTGGAATCGCAAACCGCCGGTTGGCTATGATGTTGTTTTCGTGCGATTTGATGCCAATGGCAATCCTCAGGGCCTGCCTGAAAAGGTGCTGACCGGCTTCCTCAAGCCGGACGGCGAGGCGCATGGGCGCCCCACTTGGCTGAGCTTTGCGCAGGACGGCGCGCTGCTGGTGTCGGACGATACCGGCGGGATCATCTGGCGCGTGGTGGCGCCCGGTGCTGCGCCCGCCGCCGAGATCAAGCCGGTCGTTGTCAAGCATCTGCCGCCGCAGAAGGACCTCAATGGCGATCCGGAAATCCAGTATCGTCTGAAGTTCAAGGACGATCAGAAGGTGCAGGAGAATTGATGGTTTAGGTCTTTGGGGTTTTTGCCTCCGGCGGGGCGCTTTATGCCTCCGGCGGGCAAAGGGCGGGGGCCCTTTGCAATCCCGTTACTGGATGGTGGCTGATCCGCCTGCGTGGTGGATTGGGTGATTAAATAAAGCCTGCGGCGCTGGTAAAAGGCGCCGTAGGCTTTAAACATTTCTGCCGTCGCGTCGTCGGGCAACAAAGGTCGAACACATGGCGCAACAAAAACAGTAATGGGAGCGCGAGGGACGCGTCCCTCGCATCTAAGTTCCCGTTAAATCCGCATCCCGGCCCGCCCGGCCAGCTCATGCACATAATGCCACGCGATTCGCCCCGACCGGCTGCCGCGCCGCTTGGACCATTCCAGCGCATCGCCCACTTCAAAGCTCAGCCCCAACTCCTGCGCATAGCCGGAAATGATCGCCAGATAATCGTCCTGAGAGCAGGCGTGGAACCCGATGGAGAGGCCGAAGCGGTCGGCCAGCGCCAGCTTATCATCCACCACATCGCGCGGATTGATGGGGTCGTCCTGCTCGCCCAGGCTGCGCCCGACGATGGCGCGGCGGTTCGATGTGACTGCAAGGCGGACATTGGCCGGGCGCGCCTCGACCCCGCCTTCGAGCCATGAGCGCAGCGCGCGCGGGCCGGAGAGGTCGCCTTCTTCAAAGCCGAGGTCGTCGATGAAGGTGAGGAATTGGCGATCCACCCGCCCCAGCATGGCAAACAGCGCCGAGAGCGAGGAGAGCGCATCGGGGGCCACTTGAACCAGCGCGATGGCGCCGGGGTGGGCCTGCGCCGCGGCCAGCACGCTGGCGCGCACCAGCGCGGATTTGCCCATGCCGCGCGATCCCCACAGCAGCATGTCATGCGAGGCATGGCCCGCAGCCAGCCTTGCGACATTGCCCGCAACCGCTTCCTTCTGCTGCTCAATGCCCTGAAGCAGGCGCAATGCGGGGGCATCCAGCCGCTCCACCCCGCGCGCGGTCCGCCCGTCCCAGACATAGGCGGGATGGGCCAGCCATTGCGCCGCCGCCGGGGCGGGGGGGACCAAATGCGCTCCCAGTCGCTCCAGAGCAGCGGCAATGCGGGCCAGAGGATCGCCGGAATCGGCCATAAATTCGTTCCTTATGCTTGGCTTTGCTGCTCTTGCGCTATAGCGGGAGAGCTATGGCTGACAATGATCTTCCCCGTATCGTGACCACTTCGCCCGAGGATCTGGCGCTGGCGGCGCGCGCCTTGCGCGACGGGGCGATTGTCGCGGTGCCGACCGAGACGGTCTATGGTCTGGCCGCGCGCGCCGACAGTGTCGATGCCGTGGCCGCGATCTATCGGGCCAAGGGAAGGCCGGATTTCAATCCCTTGATTGTCCATGTGCCCGATCTGGCCGGGGCTGAGGCGCTGGCGGTGCTCGATGACCGTGCGCGGGCGCTGGCGGCGGCTTTCTGGCCGGGGCCTTTGACGATGGTTTTGCCGCGCCGGGCCGATGCGCCCTTGGCGGCGGCGGTGACGGCGGGCTTGCCCACGGTGGCGATTCGCTGTCCGGCGCATCCGGTGATGCAGGCGATTTTGCGCGAATCCGGCCTGCCGCTGGCCGCGCCATCGGCCAATCGCAGCGGCGGAGTCAGCCCGACCACGGCGGGCCATGTCGCGGATTCGCTGGGCGGGCGGGTGCCGGTGATCGTCGATGGCGGGGCGTGCCGGGCGGGGATTGAATCGACGATTGTCGCGCTGCGTTCCGATGGCGGATGGCAGGTGCTGCGCCCCGGTCCGATCACCTCGGCGGATCTGGCGGCGGTCCTGGGGCAGGGCGAGGCGCATGAGGATCGCGGCATTGAGGCGCCGGGCCAGATGACCAGCCATTATGCGCCGGGCAAGCCTGTGCGCCTGAATGCTGCTGAGAAGGCCGCTGACGAGTTTTACATCACTTTTGGGGGCGAAGGGGGCGACGCCTCGCTTTCGCGCTCAGGCGACCTTGCAGAGGCTGCAGCGCGGCTCTACGCGGCGCTGCATGAGGCAGCCCATGCGCCGCAGCCCAAATTGGCCATCGCCCCGATCCCCGATACCGGCATCGGCGCTGCGATCAACGACCGCCTGCGCCGGGCGGCGGCGCCACTTTAATTTAAGGTTCGCACACCAGCTTGCCCGAACCCATCGCGCTGACCTCGCATTTGGCGCGGCCTTTGACATGCACCGATCCCGAACCCATCATCGAGGCCTTCACCGCCCCGTCCGAGGCGAATTGCGCGCCGCCTGAACCAAGGATCGAAATATCGGCCTTGTCGGCTTTCATCGCGGCCATTTCGGCGCTGCCGCTGCCCGCGATATTGACCTTGAGGTCGGCGGTATGGCCCGCCCCGCGATAGGTGCCCGAACCGCCGATCGAGATTTCCAGCTTCTCGCCTTCCACCTTGGGCGTTTCTATATCGCCCGAACCCACGATGTTGATTTCCGCCTTGCGGGCCAGATCGGCGGCGGTGATCTTGCCCGATCCGGTCATGGTCAGCGATTTGGGCGCAGGCATGGTCACCAGCACCGAAACAGCATCGCCGGTGTTCCAGCCTTTCCTGTCGCGCAAAATCCCCAGCGTGCCGTCCTTCAGCGTAAAGCGCAGATGGGAGGCCTGATCGGGGGCGCCATCGACCTTGATGGCCAGTTTGTCGCCCGGTTCGATCTTCACCGCATCGGGGCCAAGCACCACCACGCTGTCGGGCGCCGGGCCGGACAGGTCGAGTTCGGCCAGCGGCTTGCCCGCGCCATGCAGCGAAACCTCGCCATCGTGGCACCCGGAAAGCATGGCGGTCATGCCGATGGCGATCATCGGGGCAAAGGCGGATGTGATCTTGCGAAAGTCCATGGGGCTGCTCCCTGACATATTGCGTGTTGGTGTTGTAATACACCGCACACCCAAAGGGAAGCCCCAAAGAAAAAGGGGCCGCCCCGACGGGCAGCCCCTCTTTGCAAACCCATACGGGCCCCGGCCGATCAGACGGCGGCGGCGGCCTCGTAATATTTGGGCGCATACTCATTAAGGATCGCGAGGATCTTCTTCAGAGCAGCCGGTTCGTCGGTCTTTTCCATCGCGGCCAGTTCGCGCGCGAGGCGGCTGGAGGCGGCTTCAAAGATCTGGCGTTCCGAATAGGACTGCTCGGGCTGATCGTCGGCGCGGAACAGGTCGCGGGTCACCTCGGCGATCGACACCAGATCACCCGAATTGATCTTCGCTTCATACTCCTGGGCGCGGCGCGACCACATGGTGCGCTTGATCTTGGGCTTGCCCTTGAGCGTGTCCATCGCCTCGCGCAAAGTCTTGTCCGAGGACAGTTTACGCATGCCGATCGCCTCGACCTTGTTGACCGGAACGCGCAGCGTCATGCGTTCTTTTTCAAACCGCAACACATACAGTTCAAGCTTCATCCCCGCGATCTCCTGCTCGAGCAGTTCGATCACCCGGCCAACGCCGTGCTTGGGGTATACGACGTAATCTCCGACATCGAAGGCGTGCGCCTTGGCGGTCATCTATCGTCCTTTCACTCGGCCCGGTGCAGCATGGAGAGGATCACGGCCGATATTGCGCATGCCCGGGCAAAAGTGATGAGCTTTTGCTGCGGTATGATGCGAAACATCAACCGAGTGCTGCAACGACGCCTTTCATGGTCAGGGGGTTCGACCCGGTTCTTTGCGATGACGACAGGCCAGACATAGGGACAGCCTGTCGCGACTGTCCTATTATATAGCACGCCTGTAACAAAATTGCCAGAGGCCAGCGGTGCGTTTATCGCAACCCCAGCCTCTGGCAGCAAAATTTTATCGTTCGGCACCCGAAAATGCCTTCCGGGGGTGATTCGCCCCCCGGTATATTCTCTTAGGCGCCCCGATCAGTCACCTTCACCCGGCGCTTCAGAGAAGAACTTTTCGAACTTGCCGTCCACGCCCTTGAATTCGTCGGCGTCATCGGGCGAATCCTTCTTGGTGGTGATGTTGGGCCATTCGGCGCTGAACTTGGTGTTCAGTTCCAGCCACTGCTCCAGCCCGCTTTCGGTGTCGGGCAGAATGGCTTCGGCCGGGCATTCCGGTTCGCAAACGCCGCAATCGATGCATTCGCTCGGATTGATCACCAGCATGTTTTCGCCTTCGTAAAAGGCGTCAACCGGGCACACTTCCACGCAATCCATGTATTTGCAGCGGATGCAGGCGTCGGTAACGACATAGGTCATGGCTGCAAATCCCCTTTCGATGAAGAACAAACTTTCCCCGCTGCTAGTGGGGAAGGGGCGGTCTCGTCAAGCGCCTCATAACAGCTTTGTGCCTCATTTGCCGGTCCGCGCCGGTTTGGCATGGCGATCAACCGGATGATCCGCACCCCCGAAGGCACCGGCAGCACCAGCACATCGCCCACCGCAACCGAGGCCGAGCATCGCTCTATCCGCGTGCCGTTGCGGCGGATATGGCCCGCCTCGACCCATTCCTGCGCCGCCCCGCGCGTTTTGACCAGCCGCAGAAACCAGAGGAGCTTGTCGATCCGCATCAGGCCACCAGCGAGGCCAGAGCGGCAAAGGGGCTGTCGGCATCCATCGCGGCCTGCCGACGGGCGGCTGCCTCGGTCTCGCGCCGGGGAGGATGCCAGCGCCAGACCAGCGGCGCGGGCGGCCCGTGGATTTCAGGCGCCAGCACGCGCGGCATGATCGGGCGAAATCCGCCCAGCCGCAGCAGATGGGCATAGGCCCGCGTCGAAAGGCCGATCTTCACCGCTTCGCCCGGATCGAGCGGGAAGGCCGCGCCTGCGCCCTTGCTGCCCTTGCCGCCCGCGGCCTTGCGCCGCGCATGGGCCTCGCGCAGCAGCCGGTCGGCCCGGTCGATGCGCAGCGCCTCCTGGCCCAACCGGCGATAGCCGCGCGGCACCGGTTTTTCGCCGATCTTGACCACAGGGGCCATCGGCTGGGCAATCGCCCCGCTGCCGCCCACCGTCGCTTGCCACAATTGCAGCGGCGCGGCCTTGACCATCGCAGGGTGGAACAGATCGAGCGGCCCGATCCGCACGCCCAGCCGCCGCAGCACGTCGCGCTGGGGCGGAGAGAGCTTTTCCACGCCCGAGGCGGCGCGATCGACCATCCCGCCCCCTTCGATCATGCGGATCAGCAGCGCGCGCAGGTCCGACCCGCTGTCAGGATCAAGGCTGGCCGCCTCCATCGCCGCCAGCGGGGCAAGCGGTTTCCACCGCCGCGCCAGCCATTGCCCCAGCGCCGCGACCAAATCGGCGCGCAAGGGCGCGGCAAGCCGGTCGAGCAAGGGCGCAGCCGTCAGCGTGGGAGTGAGCAGCGCCCGCCCCCGCGCGATCCGCGCGATAGGGTGGCCATGCCAGACGATGCTTTCGCCCTGCATCGCCACATCGGCCTCGCCCGCGTTGAGCGCCGCGATCAATTCGCCCGCGCGGCGGGCCAGCAGGTCGGGCAGATGCTTTTCCGCCGCCGCCTGAAGCAGCCGCGCATCCTCATGCCGCGCAGAAGGGTCAACGCGAAAGGCAAAGCCGCTCAGCGTGCCGATCTTTTCGCCCTCGACCAGCACATCGTCGCCCTCCATCGCCACGCAGAGCAGACCCGCGTCCGGCCCCAGCTTGCGCATCAGAACCGTGGTGCGCCGGTTGACGAAGCGCTCGGTCAGGCGGGCGTGCAAGGCATCGGAGAGGCGCGATTCCACTTCGCGCGCGCGGGCCGCCATTTCATCGCGCGCCAGCACCCAATCGGGCCGCTGGCAGATATAGGACCACGAACGCACCGCCGCGATCCGGCCCTGTAACGTGTCAATGTCGCCCTGCGTGTTGTCGAGCTGGGCAATGGCGCGCGGGGCAGTGTCGGCGCCCAGCGGCCCGTGGCGCAACTCCTCCCACAGGCGGGCGACGAAACGGGCGTGGGTTTCGGCTCCCTGCTGGCGAAAATCGGGCAGCGAGCAGGCTTCCCAGAACCGGCGCACCAGCCCCGTGCCGCGCAGGCCCGACGCAATATCGGGGTCTTCGGCAAGGCGCTTGAGCACGGCCAGATCGATGGCCTGCGGGGCGGCGATCAGCTCGGCCTTGGCCGGGGGCCGCTCCAACGAATCGATCAACCGCGCCACCGAATCGAAGCTGAGATCGGATTCGCGCCAGAACAGGCGGGTCAGCGGGGCGAAGCGGTGTTCCTCAATGGCGTAGATTTCCTCATCGGAAAATTCCGCGTCATGGCCCCCCGTTCCGGCCAGCGTGCCGAACGTGCCGTCGCGCTGATGCCGCCCGGCGCGCCCGGCGATCTGCGCCATTTCGGTGGGCAGCAACCGGCGCTGGCGCACTCCGTCATATTTCGACAGCCCGGCGAAAGCCACATGGGTGATATCAAGGTTCAGCCCCATGCCGATGGCATCGGTGGCCACCAGATAATCGACCTCGCCCGATTGATAGAGTTCGACCTGGCGGTTGCGGGTTTCGGGCGAAAGCGCGCCCATCACCACCGCCGCCCCGCCGCGAAACCGGCGCAGCATTTCGGCCACGGCATAGACCTGCTCGGCGGAAAAGGCGACGATGGCGCTGCGCGGCGGCACGCGCGACAGCTTCTTTGCGCCCGAATGGCTGAGCGTGGAAAAGCGCGGGCGGCTGACGATCTCGGCCTCGGGTACGAGAGACTTGACCAGCGGCTCCATCACCGAGGAGCCGAGCAGCATCGTCTCATCGCGCCCGCGCGCATGGAGCAGGCGGTCGGTGAAAATATGCCCGCGATCGCGGTCGCCGCAGAGTTGAATTTCGTCGATGGCGACAAAGGACAGGTCGGTGAAGCGAGCATTGGCCCCCTGTTTCGAACCGCCCCTGACCGGCCCCCTCACTGGCATCGCCTCGACCGTACAGAGCAGCCAGCGCGCACCCGGCGGCTCGATCCGCTCCTCGCCGGTGATCAGCGCGACATGTTCCGCGCCCTTGATCGCGCAGACCTTTTCATAGACCTCGCGCGCCAGCAGCCGCAGCGGAAAGCCGATGGCGCCGGAGGAATGGGCGCAGAGCCGCTCGATGGCCAGATGGGTCTTGCCGGTGTTGGTGGGGCCAAGCACGGCCTTTACCCGGCCATCATGGGATTGTTGCGGGCGAAACGAAGCGCGCAGGTTGGGGGTGTGAACCATTACCCCATGAATGTGGCAAAGCAGACCCGGCCCTGCAAGGGGCGCTTTGTCGCATTGGGGGCCAATGGATCAAAAGACCACAGGTTTAGCGATGGTTTAACCATCATCAGGCAGGGAGAGAGGCGTAGAAATCTCCTTTGCAAAGGCCATTATGGCAAGCCGCGCCCTTTCCGTTGCTCCTGTCCTGCCGTCGGCTCTGGCCGCGCGGATGCAGCGTGCCTTGCGCGGTTTCGACTTTGCCACCGACCTCGCCGAGGAGATCGGCACGGCGCGCTGGTATCGCGGGCTGGGGTTGATGCTGGGCGGGATCGGTCTGGCGGTGGCGCTCTGGCCGGGGATCGGCGGCGGCCCGGTCATCGCCTCGCAGTCGATGGACGCCATCGCGCGCGAGCAATGGCGCAGCCAGACCGTGCAGCCGCTGCTCTATGGCGGCGATACCGGGCAAAGGATGGGGCCGACCTCGCGCCTTGTGCCTCTGGCGCAGGCGCCCGAACGGCCCAGTCTCGACCTCTCGGTCATGCTGGCGCAGGACGATAGCATCGAGGCGATGCTGGGCCGCGCCGGGGTGTCGGCGGCGGACAATGGCGCGGCGCGCGTGGCGCTGGCCTCGGCGGTGCCGTTGGATGAAATCGCGCCGGGCACGCGCTTTGCCCTGCATCTGGGGCAGGCCGCAGGCGCCGGGGCGCCGCGTCCGCTCGAAAGCCTTTCCCTGCGCGCGCGTTTTGATCTCGACCTGACGCTGACCCGTTCGGCGGCGGGGGGCTTTGTCGTGGCCCGCCATGTGCTGCCGGTCGATTCCACGCCTTTGCGCATTCGCGGCGTGGCCGGGGCCAGCGTCTATCGCGCCGCCCGCGCCGCCGGCGCGCCGATGAAGGCCATCCAGCAGTTCCTGGCCGCCATCGACGCGCATCTCAGCCTGGATCAGGTGCATCAGGGCGATGTGTTCGACATGGTGGTCGATTACAAACGCGCCCCCGATGGTCAGGTCGAGGTGGGCGATCTGCAATATGCCGCGATCGAATCGGGCGGGCATATGGCCAAGCAATTGCTGCGCTGGGGCAAGGGCCGCGATGCGCAATTCTATGACGCATCGGACATGGCCGAGAGCCGCGCGACGCAGGCGCTGGTGATGCCGGTGGCGGGGGCGCGGATCAGTTCGGGCTTTGGCCTGCGGCTGCATCCGATCCTGGGCTTTGCGCGGATGCATGCGGGCACGGACCTTGCCGCGCCATGGGGCGCGCCGGTCTATGCGGTGGCCGATGCGGTGGTCAATTTCGTGGGGCCGCATGGGGGCCATGGCAATTACATCCGGCTCGATCATGGCGGGGCGGTTTCCACCGGCTATGGCCATCTTTCCCGCTTTGCCGTCTCGCCCGGCATGCGCGTGCGCGCGGGGCAGGTGATCGGCTATGTCGGCTCGACGGGCCTCTCGACCGGCCCGCATCTGCATTATGAGGTGTTTCGCGGCGGGGCGCCGGTGGATCCGATGTCGGTGGGCTTTACCGTGCGCGCCGGGGTGGACCGGGCCGAGCTGGCCGCGTTTCGTGCGCGTCTGGGGCAAATGCTCCACGTGAAACCTTCGGCGGGGCTGGGGCCGGTGGGGGCGCAAATGGCGATGCGCGCGCCAGCCTCCGCCATGCCCTATTGATTGGCGTCCCCTGTTGATTGGCATCAAAGCCTGCTAGGCTGGCCCATGGCAGCGGGTTGCATTATCTGTTGCATAAGGATGGCCCCCGTGAGTGATGAAACCGACCAGATCGAAGGCGAACAGGTGGCCCGCAAGACGCCCTATGAGCGGCTGGGCGGGCGCGAGGTGATCGTGGCGATCACCAACCGTTTCTATGATCTGATGGAGGCTGATCCGGCCTATGCCGCGCTGCGCGCGATGCATGCGGCCGATCTGGGGCCGATGCGCGAAAGTCTGGCCGGGTTTCTGACCGGATGGTCGGGCGGGCCGCGCGACTGGTTCGCCTCGGGCAAATGCATGATGAGCATGCATCGCGGATTGCCCATCGCGCGCGAAACCGCCGACCAATGGGCCGCCGCCATGGCCCGCGCGATTGCCGATGTGGCCCCGGCGGATAAGGTGATGGCTGATGCCATGGCCGGTGTGCTGGAGGAAATCGCCGGTTCGATGGTGCCGGTCGAAGCGCCCGTTGCGGCATCAGCGGACTGAATGCACAGGCTCGACCGCTCCCGACGCAGCCTTGCCATCGCGCTTTCGGCGCTGGCGGGCTTTGTCGATGCCAGCGGTTTTGTCGCCAATGGCGGCTATTTCATCTCCTTCATGTCGGGCAATTCGACGCGCATGGCGGTCGATCTGGCCAGCGATATGCGCCGCGCGCTGGTGCCTGCCGGGCTGATCCTGGGCTTTGTGCTGGGCGTGGCGCTGGGGACGAGGGTGGCGGCGCGTTCGGGGCCGTGGCGCAAGGTGGCGGTGCTGGGCATGGTCTGCGCGCTGCTCTCGCTGGGCGCGCTGGCGCATGGCACGGTGGTGGCGCAAGGCGCGCTGGTGCTGGCGATGGGCGCGCTCAACGCCACGTTTCAGCGTGAGGGCGAGGGGAGCCTTGCGCTGACCTATGTGACCGGGGCGCTGGTCAAGGCGGGGCAGGCGCTGGGCGGGCAGAAAGTGCCGGGGGCAGGCGCCGGGCTGGCGCTATGGCTGGGTCTGGTGCTGGGCGGGCTGGGCGGTGCGGCGATGGGGCTGCATTATCCGGAGGCGGGGCTTTGGCTGGGGGCAGCATGGGCGGCTCTGGCCACGCTGGCCGCCATTCGCATCACCCGGCAATAGAGAGCAGTTTTTCGCGCGAGGTTGCCCCGCGCAGCAACGTGATCCGGCTTGCGCCCAGACCCAGCGCGGAAGCCACCAGTCCGATCACCGCCTCGGTCGCCTTGCCGTCCTCGGGCTTGGCGCGGACCTTGACCAGCAGGCGGCCCTCGACAATCTCCAGCCCCTCGCTGCGCGCGCCCGGCGTTACCTTCACCGCCAGCCTGCCTTCGCCATCGACCAGCGCGCGGATCGCCTCGGGCGCGGGCAGCGCGACTTTAGGCCGCGCCATGCAGCAGCATATCGTCCAGCGCCGCCTTGTGATCGCGCCCGTTGCGGACATAGGCGGCCACATTGCGCGCCATGTCGGCCAATTGGGCATCGTCCATCTCGCGCGCATAGCGTGCGGGCTGTCCGATCCACATTTGGCGGCTGGGAATGCGCTTGCCGGGGCTGAGCAGCGCGCCTGCGGCCAGCATGCCATCCTCTTCGATCACGCAGCCGTCCATGACAATCGCGCCCAGCCCGACAAAGGCGCGGTTCATCAGTGTGCAGCCATGCACCATCGCCATATGGCCGATCAGCACATCCTCGCCGATGAAGGTGGGAAATCCTTCGGGATGGCCCGGTTTGGGGCTGTCGCAATGGACCACGCTGCCGTCCTGGATATTGCTGCGCGCGCCGATGCGAATCGAATTGGCATCACCGCGAATCACGCAATTGTACCAGATGCTGACGTCCGGCCCGATTTCGACATTGCCGATAATCCTGCAACCCGGTGCAATAAAAGCACTTTCATGGATGCGGGGCCAAATCCCCTTGAATGGGGCGATGGTAACGTCTGAACGCATGGTGTCCTCTCAGCTCTTCGGCCGTGCAATGCGATAGAGAACATGGGGACGCAAGCGATCAGTTTCCAGAAGGGCGGGGTGATCGAAATCTTCATCCGGCGCATGGGCCATGCCGATCCGCTCCATCAGCGCCCGACTCTTGGCATTTGCGCGCGTGGTGATGGCGACAATCGTGGCCATATCGCGATGCGCCCATGCCCAGTCGAGCACCGCGCGGGCGCTTTCCGTGCCATACCCTTGCCCCCACGCCTCGCGGGCCAGACGCCAGCCAATCTCATATTCCACCAGCGGCGGGCGGGGCGGGCAAAAGCCGCACATGCCAATAAACCGGCCATCGTCCCGCCGCGCCATCGCCCAGAACGTGTGGCCATGCTGCGCCTGCATGGCCATCATCCGGTTGATCATCGCATCGCTGCCCTCGCGGGTGAGCGGGGGGAGGTAGCGCATCACCTGCGGGTCCTGCGCCATGGCCCAGGCGGCATCGCGGTCGCGATCCTCCCACGGGCGCAGGATCAGCCGCTGCGTGAAGATCGGCAGATTATCCATTCATCAGGCGCGCGGCATGCAGCGCATGATAGGTCAAAACGCCGCTGCATCCCGCCCGCTTGAAGGCCAGCAGGGTTTCCAGCACCATCGTATCGCGATCCGCCGCGCCCGCGGCCACGGCGGCCTCGATCATCGCATATTCGCCCGACACCTGATAGGCAAAGACCGGCACGCCGAATTGCTGCTTCACGCGGATGGCGATGTCCAGATAGGGCAGGCCGGGCTTGACCATCACGCTGTCCGCGCCCTCGGCCAGATCGACGGCCACCTCGCGCAGCGCTTCCTCGGCATTGGCCGGGTCCATCTGATAGGTCTTTTTATTGCCCTTCAGCAGCCCGCGCGACCCCACCGCATCGCGGAACGGGCCGTAAAAGGCGCTGGCATATTTGGCGGCATAGGACATGATCTGGACGTTGTGGTGGTTTTCGGCCTCCAGCGCCTCGCGGATCGTGCCGATGCGGCCGTCCATCATGTCCGATGGGGCGATGATGTCGGCGCCCGCCGCCGCCTGGTTGAGCGATTGGCCCACCAGCACCTCGACCGTGGCGTCATTCAGGACATAGCCCGCATCGTCGATCAGCCCGTCCTGACCATGGCTGGTATAGGGATCGAGCGCGACATCGGTGAGCACGCCGATATCATCGCCGCAGGCATCCTTGATCGCCCGGATCGCGCGGCACATCAGATTGTCGGGGTTGAGCGCCTCGGCGCCATCCTCGCTGCGGCGCTCGGGCTGGGTATTGGGGAAGAGCGCCAGCACGGGGATGCCCTGCGCCACGGCCTCTTTCGCGCGCGCGACGATGCCGTCCACGCTCCAGCGCGAGACGCCCGGCAGCGAGGGGATTGGTTCCTCCACGCCCGCGCCTTCGGTGACGAACAGGGGCCAGATCAGATCGGCGGGGGTCAGGATATGTTCGCGGTGAAGCGCGCGCGACCAGCCGGTGGCTCGGGTGCGGCGCAGGCGAAGCGCCGGAAAGGGCGCGGGGATGGTCTGGGTCATGGGCGCAGGTCTAAACCCGTTGCGCCGCCGGGAAAAGCGGCAATTGGCGGGCGGGACTATTTGCCCCACCCGCCAATGGCCTGATTTATCGACTTATTCGCTCTCGCCCTCATTCTCGCCGCCATTTTCGGACGGCTCGGATGCGGCGCTCGACTTCTTCTTGCCCTTGGGCGTCTTTTTCGCGTCCAGTTTCGGCGCGGCCGGGACGAGCAGGAAAGTCAGCTCGCTCTTGCCGTTCTCGCCTTCCTTGACCGTGACATTGACCTCGCCGCCATGGGCCAGCTTGCCGAACAACAGTTCCTCGGCCAGCGGTTGCTTGACCTTGTCCTGAATGAGGCGCGACATCGGCCGCGCACCATAAAGCCGGTCATAGCCGCGATCACCCAGCCATTCGCGCGCCGCCGCATCGAACTGGATATGGACGTTCTGGTCGGCCAGTTGCAGTTCGAGCTGGAGGATGAACTTGTCCACCACGCGGCTGACCACTTCCTTGCCCAGATAGGCGAAGGGTACGATGGCATCCAGACGGTTGCGGAATTCCGGCGTGAAGAGGTTCTTGACCGCTTCCTCACCCGCGTCGGCCTTGGAGATGTCGCCAAAGCCGATGCCGCTGCGCGCCATGTCGGACGCGCCCGCATTGGTGGTCATGATCAGGATCACGTTGCGGAAATCGACCGTCTTGCCGTGGTGATCGGTCAGGCGGCCATTGTCCATCACCTGCAGCAGGATGTTGAACAGATCCGGGTGGGCCTTTTCGATTTCGTCGAGCAGCAGCACGCAATGGGGCTGCTGATCAATGGCATCGGTGAGCAGACCGCCCTGATCAAAGCCGACATAGCCCGGAGGGGCACCGATCAGGCGCGAGACCGAATGGCGCTCCATATATTCCGACATGTCGAAACGCTGGAGCGGGATGCCCATGATTTCCGACAGACGCTTGGCCACCTCGGTCTTGCCGACGCCCGTGGGGCCGGAGAAGAGGAAACAGCCGATCGGCTTGTCCGGATCGCGCAGGCCCGCCCGGCTCAGCTTCATGGCCGAGGAGAGCACTTCGATGGCCTTGTCCTGACCAAACACCTGGCGCTTGAGATCGCGTTCCAGATGGCCCAGCACCGCGCGGTCGTCCTTGCTGACCGACTTGGGCGGGATGCGCGCCATCGTCGCGATCACGGCCTCGATCTCGCGCTCGGTGATGGTCTTCTTGCGCTTGGACGGCGGCACCAGCATCTGCATCGCGCCCACTTCGTCGATCACGTCGATCGCCTTGTCGGGCAATTTGCGGTCGTTGATGTAACGCGCCGACAGCTCCACCGCCGACTTGATCGCGCCCGGCGTGTATTTCACCTTGTGGTGATCCTCGAACGCGGTGCGCAGACCTTTGAGGATCTTGATCGTGTCCTCGATGCTCGGCTCATTCACATCAATCTTCTGGAACCGGCGCAGCAAAGCGCGGTCCTTTTCGAAGTGATTGCGGAACTCCTTATACGTCGTCGAGCCGATGCAGCGGATCGAGCCGCCCGAGAGCGCGGGCTTCAAGAGGTTGGACGCGTCCATCGCCCCGCCGCTGGTAGCGCCGGCGCCGATGACGGTGTGGATCTCGTCGATGAAGAGGATCGCGTGCGGCATCTTTTCGAGTTCCGAAACGACCTGCTTCAACCGCTCCTCAAAATCGCCGCGATAGCGCGTGCCCGCCAGCAGCGAGCCCATATCGAGCGAATAGATCACCGCATTGGCCAGCACCTCGGGCACCTCGCCCTCGACGATCTTGCGCGCAAGGCCCTCGGCAATCGCCGTTTTGCCCACGCCGGGGTCGCCCACGTAAAGCGGGTTGTTCTTTGAGCGGCGGCACAGGATCTGGATCGTGCGGTCCACTTCGGGCCCGCGACCGATCAGCGGGTCGACCTTGCCGCCCAGCGCCTTTTCATTGAGGTTGACGCAGAACTGGTCGAGCGCGGAATCCTTCTTGTTGGCGTTGTTCGACGACTTGGTTTCCTGCTTTTCTTCCTGACGCGGTTCTTCGGCCTCGGCGCCCTTGGGGCTCTTGTCCTCGATCTTCTTGCCGCCCTTGCCGATGCCGTGGCTGATAAAGGAAACGGCATCCAGACGGCTCATATCCTGCTGCTGCAGGAAATAGACCGCATAGGAATCGCGTTCGGAAAACAGCGCGACCAGCACATTGGCGCCGGTGACCGTATCCTTGCCGCTGGATTGAACATGCAGGATGGCGCGCTGGATCACGCGCTGGAAACCGGCGGTCGGGGCCGGATCGCCCTTTTCCTTGGTTTTCAGGCTTTGATATTCCTGATCCAGATACTGCTTCACCGCCTCGGCCAGATCGCCCAGATCCACTCCGCAGGCGATCATCACCTGCGACGCATCGGGATCGTCGATCAACGCCAGCAGGAGATGCTCCAGCGTTGCATATTCATGGCTGCGCTCCGACGCCTGGCTGAGCGCCGCGTGGAGGGTCTTTTCGAGACTTTGGGCGAAACTGGGCATTGATCGCGCTTTCGCTACTAAGAGGGCAGGGGGCTGGAGGGATGGGAGGGGCGAACAAGCCGGGATGATACCCCGGCAGGATATGCGACAACAGGTGTAATAAAGCCCATATGGCGATCCCCTGCACAATTACGAGGGGGCGCGCGCATCAGCTTGTCGCACCCGATGGGGAAGCGCCCGATGAGGGGGATGTCCGAAACAGCGCCTCGGCGGCAAGGCGATTGGCGGCGCTGCGGGCCTTGTGTGCACGCACCCGCGCGATTTCCGCTTCGAGCAGAATCACCCGCGCATCCAGTTCGTCAATCGAATAAGGCTCAAGGCTCTCCAAAGAGAGGGAGGCCGCAGCGTCCTTGCGACCGCTTGCCAAAGCATGGGGGCGATCTTCATCTTCCATTGGCAACAGCATCGGACTGCTTTCGCTTGCTGTCAACAGGGCGTGAGGCTAGGGATTACAGTTAAATAGTGTATTGCAGCATCGCGGGGCAATCATGGGGTCTGTGCTTCCCGAATTTATGAAGGCGGTGACATTCGATTCTCCGGGGCCGGCGCAGGTCCTGAAAGTGTCGGATCTGGCGGTGCCGATGCCCGCCGCCGGGCAGGTTCTGATTCAGGTGGCCGCCGCCGGGGTCAACCGGCCCGATGTGATTCAGCGTCTTGGCCAATATCCCGCGCCCAAGGGCCATTCTCCCATTCTGGGGCTGGAAATCGCGGGCGAGGTGGTGGCGCTTGGCACGGGCGTCGACCCGACCCTGCTGGGCCAGAATGTCTGCGCGCTGGTCAATGGCGGGGGATACGCGCAATATTGCATCGCCGAGGCGGGCATCTGCCTGCCCGTGCCCGATGGCCTCTCGATGGTTGAGGCCGCGGCCATCCCTGAAACGCTCTTTACCGTCTGGCACAATGTGTTCGAACGCGGCTGGGCCAGCCAGGGCGAGCGCGTGCTGGTCCATGGCGGCACCAGCGGGATCGGCACGATGGCCATCACGCTGGGCAAGGCCTTCGGGCTGGAGGTGATCGTCACCTGCGGCAGCGACGAGAAATGCGAACGCGCGATCGAACTGGGGGCGGCCCATGCGATCAATTACCGCAGCCATGATTTCGTCGAAGAGGTCAAACGCATCACCAATGGCGAGGGCGTGCATCTGGTGCTGGACATGGTGGCGGGCGATTATGTCGCGCGCAATCTGAAATGCCTGGCCGATGACGGGCGCCATGTCACCATCGCGGTGCAGGGCGGGGCCAAGGCCGAGGTGCCGATGTGGCAGGTCATGGCGCGGCGCCTGACGCTGACGGGATCGACGCTGCGCGCGCGCTCCAACGCGTTCAAGGTGCTGCTGGCGCAGGAAATCGCCGCCAATGTCTGGCCGCTGGTCGATGAAGGCGAAGTCCGCCCGGTGATGGCGCGCACCTATCGGCTGGAACAGGCCGCACAGGCCCATGAGCAGATGGAATCGGGCGATCTGGTCGGCAAGATTGTGCTGGAGGTGTTATGAGCTATCCGTTGCTGCGCCTGAGCGATGACCGGGCATGGGTGGAAATCCGCAAGGGGCGCGGTGCGGTCACCTGGAACGATATGGAGCGCGTTTTTGAAGGCGCCGCCAAGGCCGGGCAGGAATGGCGCGGCGACGAGGGCGGCAAGCTCTCCGGGCGCTGCTGCATCTCGCCCTCCCATGTCGATTCCACGCTCAGCCTGCCCTATGCCGTGCATGGTCAGGACGGGGTGAATATCGGTCAGGCCGTCGAACTGGCCTTTCCCGACGACACCATCTGGAAAGCATCGCTGCACGGACAGGCCTTTGTCCTGCATGAGGATCCGATTTCGGCCAATTGCTACAAGATCCGGCTGACGGCGGCCCTGCTGGGCCTGCCTTTGTCGCGCCGGGCCTATGACATTCGCAAGGGCGAGACGCGGACCCCCGAATTTCTGGCGCGGGTCAATGCCAACGGGCGCATCCCGGTGCTGGAAATCGCCGGGGCCAGCGGCATACGCTTTCTGCCCGAAAGCAACGCGGCCTGCTGGTATTTGGCCAGCGGTTCGCGGCTGATCCCGACCGACCGTTTTGCGCAGGCCGACATGCTGCGCTGGATGTTCTTTGAACAGTATAATCACGAGCCCAATGTCGCGACGCTGCGCTTCTGGCTGGCCTATATTGGCGAGGAGAATCTGAGCGAGGCGCAAAAGGGGCAATTGGACGCCAAGCGCAGTGCGGGCGAGGCGGCGTTGCGGCTGATGGATGAGCATCTGGCCAAGCATGACTGGTTTGTCGGCCAAGGCATCACGCTGGCTGATATCGCGCTCTTTGCCTATACGCATGTGGCCGGGGAAGGCCGCTTCGTTTTGGATGATTTTCCCGCCATCAAACGCTGGATCAGCCGGATTGAGGCCCTGCCGGGGTTTGTCGCGCTGAATTAACGGCGCAAATCCGCGCCAAATTGCGGCAAAACGCTTGCCCAGAATCAATCCCGCGCTTATGGGGAAAAGGTTAGGCCGCTCCGTGAAGGGGCGGCCCTTCTATTTTGTGCCCGGTTTTGGCGGGTTTTTCCCGCCTCAAACACGCTCGGAGATGACCCGTGACCCAGCCCACCCCGCTGATGCCGCATGCAACGGCCTCGTGGCTTGTCGACAATACCGCGCTCACGTTTGAGCAGATCGCAGACTTCTGCGGACTGCACATTCTTGAGGTGCAGGCCATGGCCGACGATCTGACCAGCGCCAAGTATATGGGCCGCGATCCGCTGCGCGCGGGCGAACTGACCGCCATCGAAATCGAACGCGGCCAGAACGACCCCAACTATCGCCTGAAAATGTTCAAGGCGCCCGTGACGGTCAGCCGCACCAAGGGCCCGCGCTATACGCCGGTGTCCAAGCGCCAGGACAAGCCCGACGGCATCGCCTGGATCCTGCGCAACCACCCCGAAGTGTCGGACGCCCAGATCAGCAAGCTGATCGGCACCACCCGCACCACGATCGCCGCGATCCGCGACCGCAGCCACTGGAACATCGGCAACATCACCGCCAAGGATCCCGTGACGCTGGGCCTGTGCTCGCAGCGCGAACTGGACGCGATGGTGGCCAAGGCCGCCAAGGGCCGCAGCGCCGAGGATGACGAGGCCGACGTCCAGCGTCTGGGCAGCGACCGCGACGCGCTGATCGAAGAACTGCGCGCCGCCCGCGAGGCGCAGGCCAAGGCCGCCAGCGAAGCCGCCCAGGAAGCCGAAGCCGCCGCATGGCTCGCCGCCAAGCGTGCCGCCGAGGCCGAAGGGCGCGAATAAGCGCTCCGGTTTATTGGTATTGAAAAGGGGGCTGCCTTCGGGTGGCCCTTTTTTTGGTTTTGCAGGGGTTTTAAGATGCCTCCGGCGGGCAAAGGGCGGGGGCCCTTTGCAATCCCGTTTTGGGTTTGCGCTTCGGTTCATAGGGGAGTGGCTGGGGCCTCGGTTGTAAAGCCTGCGGCGCGGCAACCTTGCGCTGATCGGCGCCGCAGGCTTTCAAATTCCAACGTCAAAATGTTCAATTGCCCAATCGGCAGGGCACCACGCAGACAGTAATGGGAGCGCGAGGGTCCAGACCCTCGCATTCATCCTTCCTTCTTCAAAACCCCGATCAAGCCCCGCCCCACTGCCCGATCCTGGGGTCCAGCGCGACCGCCTGCCGCCGCAACGCCGCCCGCGCCAACCGCTCCACCTCGACCTTGCGCCGAGCCGGGGCCAAAGGCATCAACGGCGCGGGCCTCAGGATTTCGGCGTCATAGCCATCGGCCACGATCAACCCGCATTGGTCGGGGCGAAAGGCCTCGCTTTCCATGCAGGCGCGGTCGAGATGGCTGGCCAGCCCCCAGAAGAAGCGGTCGCAATGGTCGAGATAGTCGGTCCATTTGCCATCGCCCATCAGGTCAGCGCGGGCCACTTTGATTTCGACGATGATGACCTGCCCCTTGGCGTCGATGCCCATCAGGTCGGCCCGGCGCCCGTTGCGCAGCGGCATTTCGGCCATGCACCAGATATCGTTGCGGGCAAACAGGCGGGAAATCCCCCGCGCGACCGCCAAAGCATCAGCGGGCATGCCATCGGGAATCAGCGAATCAGGCGAAATATCCATCCCGCCATTCTAGGAACAGAACGCGAACTTGCAAGTCCTGCCTAAAGGTTTTGATCGTCGCCCGCCGGGGCCAGCGCCAGCAATCCGCGCCGCGCCGAGGTGAACTCCTGCCACAGCGCGCGCGCGGCCGGGACCACATCGCCGCCGCGTTCATGCACCGAAAGCAGCGCGGCCACGCCCGGCTCCATAATGGCCACCAGATCGCCGATGGATTGTTCGATCAGCCGGGCCCGGCGGGGATCGGCCCCGCGCAAACCGGTCGGAAAAGCCAGCAGCTCGGCCACTTCCTGCGCGGAATTTTCCCCGGCCAGTGCGGCAATCGCCCGCGCCGCCTCGCGCAGCGCGCCCCAGCGCATTCCGAGCGGATCAACATTGTCGCCGGGCAAAGCCCCCGATTGGGCCAGAGCATCGGAAGGTGTGGGCGCAGGTTCCATGACTCTACAATATAGAACCCAGCTCTTGCCAAAACCCTAATGCGTCAAACTTTTTACCATGGAGCGAAAATCTCTGGCCATGACGGCCAAGCGCTGCTAACCGCGCAGACATCTGGTGCGCATCCGTAGCTCAGCTGGATAGAGTACTGCCCTCCGAAGGCAGGGGTCACAGGTTCGAATCCTGTCGGATGCACCATACGCTAGCCCATATTCAGCCAGCTCAGTTAACGCACCGCTTTATGCGGGCCATCAACTGCCCCTGCCATCGGCGCAGCGGGGCGATCCATTGCAAGCGGTTGGGCGCGCGGTTTTCGGCCATGCGGCCGACCAGCACCTCGGGCGGGCAGGGCAGGCCGGTGACGGGATCGAGATAGCGCGGATAGAGGATCAGCACGCCCGCGACCAGTTCGTCCAGCACCAACGCCCGCCCGCGCCGGTCGGGCACCGCGCCCAGATCGCGCGTCAGGCCCCATCCGGCATAGAAGGGCGTGCCATGGCACGTCACATCCCGCCCGCGCATCAGCGCCTCGAACCCGGTCAGCGAGGTCAGCACATGGACCCCATCGACCGTATCGAGCAGTGGCGCCATGCCCCCGCCCCGCACGATCCGGTCGGCCAGTTGCAGCACTTCGCCATCGGGCAGGGCTCCCTTGCGATGACCCGCATCGACATCGGGGTGCGGGCGGAACCAGATCTCGGCGTCGGGTTCGAGCGCGCGCGCCCGGCGCAGCAGTTCCAGATTCGAACGCAAACCGCCGCCGCCCGCGATCACCGACATGTCATCCTCGACCTGTCCGGGCACCAGCACCAATCGCCGCGCGCCGCGCCGGGGGGCGCTTTGGGCGGTGGTGGCGGCATATTTGCTGATCCCGGCCGCGACGATGGTTTCGCGCAAGGAGCGGGCGCGTTCGAGCAGTTCGGGGGAGAAAACGGTCCGGGCCAGAATCGATTCCAGATCACTGGGCCGGGATGGGTCGAAGTGGATGCCGTCCCGGTCAACCACGATCGAGGAGGGCGGCACCAGATTGCTGCCCAGCCCCACCGAGCGGACAAAGCCATCCTCGACCCGGATCAGCGGCACGCCCTGCGCCTTGGCCTTGGCCAACAAGGCGGGCGACACGCGCGAGGGCCAGATCGCCACGCCGCCGCCCCGCCGCCGGGCCGTGGCCAACGCCCGGCGCGGGCTGGACACCATGCGCAGATCGTCCGAGCCTGACCACAGAAAGCGTCGGATTTCGGCGCGTTTCCACCATGCCATCCCGCTGGCCGCCACAATGCCGCGATTGGCCGCGATGATGCGCCGCCATTCGGCCAGCAGGTCGATCGTGGCCTCCATCGTGGCGGGCGCGCCGGTAAACGGATCGCGATATTGCGCCGATGTCAGGGCGCGCAGGGCATGGCGGTCGAGCGCGGCACCATCCTCACCCGGCGCGCCAAAGCGGCCCGGTGAGAGCACGCGCACCGGCACTCCGGCGATGCGGGCCAGCGCGACCCATTCGTCATCGCCATGCGCGATCAATTGGCCCGCACCGTCCAGCGCCGACCACGGATCGATGGCGGCGCGCCACTGGCCGCCTTCTTGCGCGGCTGCGCGGGCCAGCGCCCGATGCAGCGCGCGCGCGGGCGAGGCCGCGACCCACAGCGCCGGTGAGGCAGGCGCCAGAGCGGCGAGTTCCGCAGCATCGCGCGGGCGCACAACCACCTCGGCCGGGGCGCTTAATTCGCTGGGCGCCTCCCAGAAGGCACCGCCGACCCGCGCCGTGCGCAGCCGCGCGAAAAGGGCGGCGGGGTCTTCATGCACGGCCTTGGCGGCATTGTCGGCAAAGGCCACAATTGCGGGTTTAACCCCCGGAAAAGGCGGCGCGCGCAGCAGGGGTGCGCTCATGGCCTGACCCCCCACGCGGCGATTTCCATTTGCCCGCCCGCATCGCGGCGCAGCAGGCCATAGGCGCCGGTGGGCAGTTTGAGGCCGGGCATATCCCGCATCGCCGCCCGCAACGCCGGATCGGCCAGCAGCGCGAAACGCGCCGCGCCATTGCTGGTGACCAGCAGGATCGGGCCATCGGCGGGGGGCGCGGCAAACAGCGCCCGCCATCCCTCCAGCCGCCGTTCGGCATCGATCCGCCAGCCCGGCGGAGGCAGGGCCTGTGCATCCCATGCCGCCAGCGCATCATGGCCGATCCGGGCGACAACCGCGGCTTCCTCCCTGTTTTCATCCGGCCCATGATCGATCTCGGCCAGCCAGTCGCAGGTTTCAGGCGCTGGCATGCCGCCTTGCGCCGCCACGATGGCTTGGGCGGTGGCGCGCGTACGCAGCAGCGGCGAGGTCAGCACGCGGGCAAAGCGCCAGCCCAGCGCGGCAAAATGGGCGCCCAGCGCTTCGACCTGTGCCCGGCCATGGCCGGTCAGCGGCAGGTCGGTGCGCGCGCCGATGCGGCGCGGCGGCTCTCCGGCGGCAAAGGTGTTTCCATGGCGGACGATGACAAACATCCCTGCGCGCTTAACCGATTCGGATCAGGCCGGAAAGGGATCGCCCAGCCGGGCAATCGCTTCCTGCGCCCATTGCACGTCGGCGCTCGTGTCGATGCCCGACAGGGCGTGGTCGGGCGCGGACACCTCGAATGTGTCGATGGTCCGCCCGCCTTCGAGAAAGCGGAGCTGTTCGAGCCCTTCGAGCACCTCGTAAGGCGTGGGCGCGGTGGCCGCGAACCAGTCGAGCGCGGCCATGCGATAGCCGTATAGGCCCAGATGCTGCCACACGGGCGAGAGATCGCCCGCCGCGCGCAGGGCGGCCTCGTTGCGGATGGCCGGGATGATCGTCTTGGAAAACCACAAGGCCCGCCCGTCCGGCCCGCGCGCGCAGGTTGTGCCGCTGAAAGGCGCGGTCAGCTTGTGATGGCGCAGCCGGTCGAGCCGCGCCCAGTCGAGCCGATAGACCGGCGTGGCCACATCGGCCTGTCCTTCACGCAGGGTGCGGATGAGGCCGGCAACGATGGCAGGCGGGATGAAGGGCGCGTCGCCCTGAAGATTGATGACAAGGCCGGGTGTGCGGGCCTGCTGATGCGCGGCGGCGCAGGCGCGGGCCGAACCGGAATCGAGCGAGGCGGGCGTCATCACCGCCGCCACGCCCAGTGTCCGTGCATGATCGGCAATGCGCGCATCATCGGTGGCCACGACCAGTTCGCATTGGCCTGCCTGCGCGGCGGCCGCGCGGGCCACCGCCACTACGCGTTCGAGCAGCGTGCGCCCGGCGATCATCATCAACGGCTTGCCCGGCAGACGGGTCGAACCATAACGCGCCGGAATAACGATCAGATCGGACGCCATGGCGTCATGCGCAACTGCGCTCATGGCGTCTTGCTTAAACGAATAAAACCGAAAGGCTCGCCAATGAATATTTGCGCGATCATAGACATCCCTGATGCCATGGAAAGAAGTTAGGACCAAATTGGCAAGTATGGAAATCCCAGCGGGATTGCCAGCCCTTTCGTTCTGCGCCAAGGAAAGGCGCATCGCGGGGGTGGTTGCGACATATCACCAATAAACAGCAATTCAGGGTTGAAGCATCATGCGCCTTTGCGGACACGAGATCGGCCACGCCACGCCTCTTTTCGCCATTTGCGGCCCCTGCGTGATCGAGAGCGAGGCGATGACCCTGTCGATCGCGCAAACGCTGTCCGATATGGCGCGGCGCCTTGGCATGATGGTGATTTTCAAGAGTTCGTTCGACAAGGCTAACCGCAGTTCCGACCGCTCCTTTCGTGGGCTGGGCATGGACGAGGGATTGCGCATCCTTGAAAAGGTGCGCGCCGAAACCGGCCTGCCGGTGCTGACCGATGTGCATGAACCGCATCAGGTGAGCGCGGTCGCCTCGGTGGTTGACGTTTTGCAGACGCCCGCCTTTTTGGCGCGTCAGACCGATTTCATCGCCGCCGTGGCCGCCTCGGGGCGGCCGGTGAACATCAAGAAGGCGCAGTTCATGGCGCCGGGCGATATGGTGCAGGTGGTGGCCAAGGCGCGCAATGCAGCCTCTGCGGCCGGGCATGACCCGGACAATTTCCTGCTGTGCGAGCGGGGCGCCTCGTTTGGTTATAACAACCTCGTTTCCGACATGCGCTCGCTGGCGATCATGGCCCAGACCGGATGCCCGGTGGTGTTTGATGCAACCCATTCGGTGCAACTTCCCGGCGGTCTGGGCGAGAGTTCGGGCGGCCAGCGGGAATATGTGCCTTTGTTGGCGCGGGCAGCGGTGGCGGCGGGCGTGTCCGGCCTGTTCATGGAAACCCACCCGGACCCGGACAAGGCCCTGTCGGACGGCCCAAACGCGGTGCCATTGGATCAGGTCGAGGAATTGTTGCGCCGATTGCAGGCCATTGATGCCGTGGTGAAGGGATAAGGGCAGATTTTGCCTATCACCCCTTGACCTTCCCATGATGGCAAGCCCCATCTTCACGCCGGAACCTTTTATTCGAGCGTGAGCATCCGTCATGAGCCAGCCCCACAACCAGTCCGCAACCGGCCCCATGCGGCGTCATATCGCCATTGAGGGCATGAATTGCGCCTCCTGCGTCGGGCGGGTGGAAAGGGCGCTGGGCAAGGTGGCGGGGGTGCGCTCGGTCAGCGTCAATCTGGCGACGGCGGGGGCCGATATTGTGGCTGATGCCGGGGTGGATCATGGCGCGATCACCCGCGCGGTCGAGGAGGCGGGCTACCGCATTCCCGCCGCCACCCATGAACTGGCGATCGAGGGGATGAGCTGCGCTTCCTGTGTGGGCCGGGTCGAGCGGGCGCTGCTGGCCGTGTCCGGCGTTTCCACGGCGGCGGTCAATCTGGCCACCGGGCGGGCGCAGGTGCGCGGGACGGCGCCGGTGGCCGATCTGATCGCGGCGGTGGCCGGGGCGGGCTATCAGGCGCGCGAATATCGCGGCGCGGCCGCCCGCGACGAGGCGCAGGACCGCCGCGAGGCCGAGGCGCGGGAATTGCAGCGTGATGTCCTGCTGGCGCTGGTGCTGGCCCTGCCGGTCTTTGTGCTGGAAATGGGGGCGCATCTGATCCCCGGTGTGCACGAACTGATCCACCGCACCATCGGCATGCAAAACAGTTGGTATCTCCAGTTTGCGCTGACCACGCTGGTGCTGGGTTTTCCGGGGCGGCGTTTCTATCGCCATGGCATTCCGGCGCTCTTGCGGATGGCGCCCGATATGCATTCGCTGGTCGCGGTAGGCACGCTGGCGGCCTATGCCTATTCGCTGGTGGCCACCTTTGCGCCCGCGCTGCTGCCGCCGGGCACGGTAAATGTCTATTACGAGGCCGCCTCGGTCATCGTCGCGCTGATCCTGCTGGGCCGGATGCTGGAGGCGCGGGCCAAGGGGCGCACGTCCGAGGCGATCCAAAGGCTGGTGGGGCTTCAGCCCCGAACCGCGCGGGTGCGCGGCGCGGGCGATACCGCCATCGAGGATGTCATCGCGGGCGACATCATCGAGATCCGCCCCGGCGAACGCATCCCCGTCGATGGCGAGGTGATCGAGGGCGCAAGTTTCGTTGATGAGGCGATGATCACCGGCGAGCCGATCCCTGTCGCCAAGACCATCGGCAGCCGCCTTGTGGGCGGCACCGTCAACCAGCAGGGCGCTCTGGCCTTTCGCGCCACGGCGGTGGGGGGCGATACGGTGCTCTCGCAGATCATCGCCATGGTCGAGGCGGCGCAGGGTTCCAAATTGCCGATTCAGGGCGTGGTCGACCGGATCACCCTGTGGTTCGTCCCGGCGGTGATGGCGGCGGCCGTGCTGACCTTTGCGGGCTGGCTGGTGTTCGGGCCGCCCCATGCGCTGGGTCTGGCGCTGGTCAATGCGGTGGCGGTGCTGATCATCGCCTGCCCCTGCGCGATGGGGCTGGCCACGCCCACGGCGATCATGGTGGGAACCGGGCGCGCGGCGGAAATGGGCGTCCTGCTGCGCCGGGGCGAGGCGCTGCAGATGCTGCGCGAGGCCAAGGTCATCGCGCTGGACAAGACCGGCACGCTGACGCTGGGGCATCCGGCCCTGACCGACCTGCATCTGGCCGAAGGGTTCGAGAGGGGCGCAGTGCTGGGCGCCATTGCGGCGGTTGAGGATCGCTCCGAACATCCCATCGCCCGCGCGATTGTCGAGGCCGCGCAGGCCGAAGGGCTCAGCCCCGGCGCGGCGGGCGATTTTGCCGCCATCCCCGGCATGGGCGCGCGCGGCGTGGTCGATGGTCATGATGTGGCCGTGGGCGCGGATCGCTATATGGAAAGTCTGGGGCTGAACACCGCGCCCTTTGCGCAGATGGCGGCGCGGCTGGGCGCAGAGGGCAAGACCCCGCTCTATGCCGCCATCGACGGGGTGCTGGCGGCGGTGCTGGCCGTGTCCGATCCGGTCAAGCCGGGGACGCCCGAGGCCATTGCCGCGTTTCATGCGCTGGGGCTGAAAGTGGCGATGATCACCGGCGACAACAGCGCCACCGCCCATGCCATCGCAGCGCGTCTGGGCATGGACGAGGTGGTGGCGCAGGTCATGCCCGAGGGCAAGGTGGAGGCGGTGCGCCGGTTGCAGGGTGAATATGGCCGCCTTGCCTATGTGGGCGACGGGATCAACGATGCCCCCGCGCTGGCGCAGGCCGATGTGGGCGTGGCGGTGGGCACGGGCACCGATATCGCCATCGAGGCGGCCGATGTCGTGCTGATGTCGGGCCATCTGGGCGCGGTGGGCGATGGCATCGCGCTCTCGCGCGCAACCATGGGGGTGATCGGTCAGAACCTGTTCTGGGCCTTTGCCTATAATGTCGCGCTGATCCCGGTGGCCGCTGGCGTGCTGTATCCGGTGCTGCTCTCGCCGGTCTTTGCGGCAGGCGCGATGGCGATGTCCTCGGTCTTTGTGCTGGGCAATTCGCTGCGCCTGCGGCAATTCAGGCGGGCAGGAGAAACGCGATGAACATTGGCGAGGCGGCAAAGGCATCGGGCGTGTCGGCCAAGATGATCCGCTATTACGAAACCACCGGCCTGATCCCCAGGGCCGAGCGCCGCGCATCGGGATACCGCGATTATTCGCCCGCCGATGTGCATAATCTGCGCTTTATCCGCCGCGCGCGCGACATGGGCTTTGCCGTGGCCGAGATAAACGAATTGCTGGGCCTGTGGCGCGACCGTTCGCGCCATAGCGCGGATGTCAAACGCATCGCGGCGGCCCATGTCGAGGAATTGAGCGCGCGCATCGCCGCGATGGAGGAAATGCGCAACACATTGCAGACGCTTATCGGATGCTGCGCGGGGGATGATCGGCCCGATTGCCCGATCCTGGCCGATCTGAGCGAGCCGGGATCGCCCGAGGCCCCCGCCCGCCCCGATGCGCAGGCGCGGCTGCGCGAGAGGGCGATCGCCAACCGGTCAGGCGTAAACCGGTCAGGGGGCAATCGGCGCGGATAGGCGCCCATTTCCCCTTGCCATGGCCATTTCGGTTTAATAGAACGATAATTCTAAATAAGCCGAGAGGATGCCATGGTTACGCGACGTTCTGCATTGGAAAGCCTTGCCGCCGGGCCGCTGGGGGCCGCGATAACGGCCGCGCTGCCTGCCGCCGCCGCAGGGACCAAACCCCCCGTCAACCATGCCGTCGGCCCCGAGGGCGAACGCCGCGCCGATCTGGGCAACGGGTGGTATCGCAATCCGATCATGCCGGGCGATTATGCCGATCCGTCGATCCTGAAGGACGGCGATGATTATTACATGACCCATTCCAGTTTTGACGCGGCCCCCGGCCTCATCATCTGGCATTCGCGCGACCTGGTGAACTGGCGCCCGATCGGCCCCGCGCTGGAAAAGCCGCTGGGCACGGTGTTCGCCGTGGATATCGCCAAGCACAACGGGCGCTATTTCATCTATATCCCCTTCATGAAGGCGCCATGGTCGGCTGATCTGCCCAGTTTCGCCAATATCTATGTCATCCATGCCGACAGCATGGCCGGGCCGTGGAGCGATCCCATCGACCTCAAGATCGGCGGGCTGATCGATCCGGGCCATGTCGTGGGCGAGGACGGTAAGCGCTACCTCTATCTGTCGGGCGTGAACCGGGTGGCGCTGGCCGATGATGGTCTCTCCACGATCGGCCCGGTCGAACCGGTCTATGACGGCTGGCACTATCCCGATGAATGGATCACCGAGGGCTATTCGCTGGAGGGGCCAAAACTGTTCCGGCGGGGCGAATGGTTCTATCTGGTCTCGGCCGTGGGCGGCACGGGCGGCCCGGCCACCAGCCATATGGTCATCATCGCCCGGTCAAAATCGGCGCGCGGGCCATGGGTCAATTGCCCGCATAACCCGATTGTGCGCACGCGCAGCGACAAGGAGGCGTGGTGGTCGCGCGGCCATGCCACGATGGTCGAAGGCCCCAAGGGCGCTTGGTACATGGTCTATCACGGCTATGAGAAGGACTATCGCTCGCTGGGCCGCCAGACCTTGCTGGAGCCTCTGGCATGGGGGGCCGATGGCTGGCCGCGCGCGCTGGGGGGCGATCTGTCGCTGGCCATGCCGATGCCGACGGGCCGGGCGGGCGAACCGGGCGGCTTTACCCGCAGCGACGATTTCACGCAGCCCGCCTTTGGCACGCGGTGGAGCTTTTACGGCGCGGCGCCGGGGGAATTGCACCGAGCCAAGGTGGGCGCCAACAGTTCAGGGCAGGGCGTGTTGACGCTGGAGGCCAAGGGCACTGGCCCTGCCGATTGCTCGCCGCTGACCCAGACGGTGGGCGACCATGCCTATGAGATCAGCGTGATCGTCGATGTGGAGCAGGGCGCGCAGGGCGGCCTGCTGCTGTTCTATGATGACCGGCTGTTTCTGGGCATGGGCATTGATGGGCAAAAGATGACCTCGTGGCGCGGCGGCCGGGCCAGCTATTGGCAGGAACCGGCGCCCAAGGTGAGCAAGCTGCATCTCAAAATCGTCAATGATCGCCAGATCGTCACCTTCTATTACAGCGTGGACGGCAAAAACTGGACCCGCCATGGCGTCCGCAGCGAAGTGTCGGGCTATCAGGCCAACACGGTCGATGATCTGGCATCGCTGCGCCCCGCGCTTTACGCCAGCGGCAAGGGGGCGGTGCGCTTCATGGATTACCGCTTCCGCGCCATGGGCTAGGAGCCAATTCCTGCGCAGGCCCCAATTCCTTCGCAGGCAAGGATCTGGTGCAGCGCCAGCCAGCGACCGCTGGCGCTTTGCCCTCTAATCCCCATAGACGCAAAAGAAGCGTGATGCGGGAGAAGAGAATGAGCCTGAGGCGGTGGAGCGTGCTTGGCGCGATGGTCAGCGTGACGGCGATCATGGGGGCCAATGCGCTGGCGCAGGGCGGGGCGTCATCGGGCGAAGACGGGATGGCGCGCCTGCCGCAGGGGCCGGGCCGCGCCGAATTTGCCGCCAATTGCAGCAAATGCCACGCCATCGGCACCGTGACCGCCAAGCCGAAATCGGCCGCTGACTGGGACGAAACGCTGGCCAAGATGAAGAAGCTGGGGCTGATTATTGCGCCGGGCGACGAGGCGGCGGTGCGCTCCTATCTCTTGGCCCATTATCAGGCGAAGGAGGGCGGCGCGGGCGCCCCCATGCCCGTGGCGACTGGCGAGGCCAAGGCGCTCTATCCCCGGCCCAGCGGTGCGAACCAGTGGCCCGCCTATGGCGGCGGCGGTGCCAATGGCAATTTCTCGCCGCTCACGCAGATCAACACGCGCAATGTGGGGCGGCTCCAACCGGCATGGACCTTCCGCTATGGCACCGGCCCCAGCAAGGCGGGCGATCAGGGGCTGGATTCGCGGTTCGAGGTGACGCCGCTGCTGATCGGCGGGGTGATGTATATTTCCACCCCCGCCACGCCCTTGAAACCTGATCTCAAGGCCAGCATCACCGCCATCCGCCCCGAAAGTGGCGAGGTGATCTGGAAATATGAAAGCCCCAAGGGCATCCACGGGCGCGGCATCGCCTATTGGCCGGGCGACGCCAAGACCGCCCCGCGCCTGATCTTCGGCACGGATGAGGGCTATCTGATGGCGGTGGATGTGACCACGGGTCAACCTGCGCGCGGTTTTGGCCGGGGCGGGGTGATTGATGCCTATATCGGCGTGGCGTCCGAAATCGTGGGCGAATCGCGCCGTTCCACCTTCACCATCCCCAATCCCGTCACGATCTGGCGCGACCTTATCATCACCGGCGCGCGTCCGGGCGAAGGCGGCCCGCCCCAGCCGCGCGGCGACATCCGCGCCTTTGACGCGCGCACCGGGCGTCAGGTCTGGGCTTTCCACGTCATCCCCGAACCGGGCGAGGCCAACCATGACACATGGGTGGGCGATGAGTGGCGCGACACATCGGGGGCCAATGTCTGGTCCACCATGGCGATCGATGAGGAGCGCGGCATCCTCTATGCCCCCACGGGAGATGCCAATTCGGGCGCCAAGGGGCCGCAGCTTTATTCCGACACTTTGCTGGCGCTGGACGCGGCCTCGGGCAAGCTGCTGTGGCACCATCAATTGACCCATCATGACATCTGGGACTGGGATTCGCCCACGCCTCCGCTGCTGGCCGATGTGATGCAGGGGGGCAAAAGCGTGCCCGCCGTGATGCTGACCGGCAAGCATGGGCTGTTTTTCATGTTCGACCGGGTGACGGGCGAGCCGCTCAACGGTTTCACGGAAAAGCCCACGCCGCGCGCGGATGAACCCACCGACGAGGTCTGGCCGACCCAGCCCTTTCCCGATGCGCCCGGCCCCATCGCGCGGGTAAAAATGACGCGTGAGGAGATCCCCGATCTCGTCCCCGGCATGAAGGCTTCCTGCACCGAATTCTGGGACAGGAACGGCATTGTGGTGGGCGACCTTTACGCCCCGCGCCAGAGCAGCGCCCATGCCACGCTGACCTATCCCAGCCCGGTGGGCGGGCCGAATTGGGGCGGGGGCAGCTATTCGGCGCAATTGGGCTATTATTTCGTCAATGTGCAGAACCGCCCGGTCTATCGCCCCAAGGTCGCGGCCGGATCAGGCGTGGCGATGATGAACCGCAATGTGCCTGCCGGCCCGCCCCCGCCGCGTCCCACCGGCCCGCGCTCGCCTCAGGGCTTTACCTATAGCGCCAATGGGGTGAACCTGTCCTGCGGCGCAACGCCATGGGGCGAACTGGTGGCGGTTGATGTGGCCAAACGCAGCATCGCATGGCGCGTGCCTCTGGGCATTACCGAGGCGCTGGGCAAGGCGGGATTGAATACGGGCGCGCCCAATATCGGCGGCAATATTGTGACCGCAGGGGGCGTGGTCTTTATCGGCGCGACCAACGATCACCGCTTCCGCGCCTTTGACGCCAAGAGCGGCAAGCTCTTGTGGCAGACCGTGCTGGAGGCCTCGGCCCATTCGACGCCGATCACCTATATGGGCGCGGATGGAAAGCAATATGTCGTGGTGGCCGCAGGGGGCGGCACGGCGGTGGGCGGGCCGGAAATGTCCGACACGCTGGTGGCCTATCGTTTGCCGTAAGGGGGATTTGTATGATGCGTAGGATGTTCCTGCTGGGGGCGCTGTTGCCCGCCGCCGTGATGGCGCAAACCCCGCCGGCCGCGCGGCCCACCGCGCCCGCGATGATGGGGCCAATGATGGGGCCGTCCTCGACGGTCAATGATCCCTGGCCGGGGATGAAGAAACTGCTGATCATCGCGGACGTTCAGACCGGATGGCATCACGATTCGATCAACCACGCGATGGGCGTGATCGAACAGATGGGCCGCGAGCATGGCGAATGGGCCACCGTGATCCGCACCGACAGCCAACTGATCACCAAGGCCCCGATTGTGGGTCAGGGCACGCGTTATGCGGGCAAATTCGTCAACGCCCGCAATCTGGACCAGTTTGACGCGGTGTTCTTTCTGGGCAGCGGGGCGGGGGCCTTGTCCGATCAGCAGAAGGCAGACCTGCTCTCTTTCGTGAAACAGGACGGCAAGGGCTTTATCGCGGGCCACGCCGCCAGTGTCGCCTATTACGAATGGCCCGAATTCACCCAGATGATCGGCGCCTTCATGGAAAGCGAGTTCCGCGTCGATACGATGCAGATCACCAATGAGGACCCCGCCTTCCCCGGCGCGGGGGTCTTTCCCAGGAGCTTTGCCTATACCGACCAGTTCCCGGTGATGCGCATGCCCTTTACCAGCAAGGACGCGCATGTGATCCTGCGGCTGGACCCGACCAAGATGACGGCCGAGCAGCGCAAGACGCGGCCTGATGATGATTTTCCGCTGGTCTGGGCCAAATCCTATGGCAAGGGCCGCGTCTATAACCTGACCATCGGCCACCGCGAAGAGGTCTGGGACGACCCCAAATTCCGCGAGATGGCGCATCAGGGCATCCGCTGGGCGCTGGGGCTGGTGGATGCGAAAGTGGACCCGCCCGCGCCGCCGGCCCAAGCGAAACCGGGGCCCAAATCCAAGGGCAAATGACGAATTTTCCAGAACCTCTCCCTGACGCCCGGCCCCGCAAAGCCGGGCGTTTTTCTTTGCGTCTGGCTGTGCAGTCTCAGTCCAGAGATTGGGGCCTTCGCAGCTAGGGGCGTGAGAGGCGGCGGGGCGTATGCCGGGGTCATAATCCGGCAAAACAACCGGACATCAACAAGGGGGACAGGATGAAGATCGGGCAATCAGGCCGCGCGGCTTTTGGCATTTCCTATCTGGCGCTGGCCATGGCGGGCGCGGCCCATGCGCAGGACATCACCGGCCACGGGGCGGCCGAATCGGCCAGCAAACAGGATGCCGAAATCATCGTGACGGGCACCGCGATCAAGGGCGTGGCCCCGGTGGGTTCGGCCACGGTGACGATGGACCGCGCGAGCCTTGTGGCCAGCGGCGTGCGCGACACCGCGCAATTGATCGCCCAATTGCCGCAAGGCTCCAGCCTTGGCACCAGCCAGAATTCGACCGGCGGGCGGCAGCAGGGCGTCAACCTGCGCGGCCTTGGCAACAATGCCACGCTGCTGCTGTTTGACGGCCACCGCTGGGCGCCGCAGGGGGTGATTTCGCAGATCCCCGATCCTTCGGTCATCCCCTTTGCCGCGATCGAGCGCGTCGAGGTCGTCACCGATGGCGCCTCGGCCATTTACGGGTCGGACGCGGTGGCGGGCGTGGTCAATTATGTGCTGCGCAAGGATTATGAAGGGCTGGAGATCACGGGCCGCTATAATCACACGCTCTATGATCAGCGCTCGTTCGAGGGCGTGCTGGGCCACCGCTGGAGCGAGGGCGGCTTCATGCTGGGCTTCAGCTACACCGACCGCGATCCGGTCAAGCGCGCCGCGCGCGATTATCTGCGCAATGATCTGCGCCCCTATGGCGGCAACAACAACAATCTGATCGGCACCACGGTGTTTCCCGGCACGCCGGGCGCGCTGATCATCGGCAGCACGGTTTACGGATTGCCCGCCACCAATGGCGCGGTGCCCACCGCCGCGCAGGTGACGGCGCTGCGCGGCAATCCCACGCTGGCCGATCCGGCGGACATGTATGATTACTTTTCCAGCCGCAAACAGATCAGCGTGCTGCTCAAGGCCCATCAGACCATCGGCGCGGGCGAGCTGAGCGGCACGGTCAATTACAACCGCCGCGAAAATTCGGCGCGCGCGCAGGAGGCCTTGCCCAATATCTCGATCAACCTCACGCCCAGCAGCCCTTGGTATATTCCCGGCCTGACCACGGGCAACGAGACGCTGGTCTATAATCTGGGGCTCAATTACGCCAATTACGACCTGACCCAGCGCAACAAGGAGGAGACGTTCAACTCGACGCTGGAATATAAGACCCGCATCTTCAAGGGCTTCGACTGGACGACTTATGGCTCCTACGGCTTTTCGTCCGGGTGCAACGTGTGTCAGCCCCAGGCCAACACCACCATCGCGGCCGTCATCGCCAACAATCCGGCCTATTATTCCACCTTCAACCCCTATCTGGCGGGCCAGCAGAGCGGGGCCGACATGCTGATCGGCGGATTTCTGCAAGAGGCCAAATTCCGCACTGCCGATTTCGGCACCAAGATCAGCGGGGCGCTGTTCGATCTGCCCGCCGGTTCGGTCAAGGTGGCGCTGGGGGGGGAATATACCGAATACTGGTTCTGGCTCCTGGCGCAAAACAAGCTCAACCTGCAAAACGCCTTTCAGGTTTCGCGCAGCACCAAGAGCGGGCGCCATGTCTCCTCGGCCTATGGCGAGGCGTTCATTCCGGTGTTCGGTGCGGCCAATCGCATCCCCGGCTTTGACCGGCTGGATCTGAGCGCGGCGGTGCGCTGGGACAAATATTCCGATTTCGGCACCACGGCCAATCCCAAATTCGGCCTGACATGGCAGCCGACCGGCGGCGTCAAGCTGCGCGGCAGTTGGGGCACGTCCTTCCGCGCGCCGACGCTGATCGAATCCAATCCCGCCACCGTGGGCCAGACCAACCGCGTCTATATCGCCAATGGCGCCAATGATCCCGCCGTGCCGGTCACGCTGTCGAGCACGGGCCAGAGCGCGGTGCTGAACCGCACCGGCAATACGGCGGGGCTGAAGCCGGAATCGGCCACGGTCTGGTCGCTGGGGCTGGATCTGACGCCTGCCTTCACGCCCAATCTGAAATTCGGCGTCACCTATTACAACGTCAATTATAAGAACCGCATCGAGAACCTGCCCAACCAGACGGCCACCAATGCGCTGGTTCTCTCCAGCCCTGCCAACCGCGCGCTCTACAGCGACTATTTCATCGTCGCGCCCCAGCCCAACACCTGCGTCAACGGCAATTACGCGACCTATAACCCGGCCTATCTGCCCTTCCTGAACGACAAGAACGCGGTGTTCACGCCCAGCACGATCAATGACTGCACGCTGACCGGCATCGTCAAGGGCGGCACGCAGAATCTGGGCAATGTGAAACAGAGCGGGCTGGACTTCACGCTCAACTATCGGCTGGAGACGAAGGTGGGCACCTTTGCCTTTGACGGCAGCTTCACCAAGATCCTGAATCTGCAAAAGAGCCTGACGCCGACCGGCGCCCTGTTCAACGCGCTCGATACGTTTGGTTTTCAGGTGTCCTCGCGCGGGCGGGCCTCGGTTTCGTGGCGCAAGGACGGGTTCAACGCCAATATCGCGGCCAATTATGTCGGCTCCTATCGCAACAATGCCACGATCACTGTGGCGGGCGTCAAACTGCCCGATACGCAGATCCCGGCATGGACCACCTTTGACGGCAATCTGGGCTATGAATTTGGCGAAAACCACCGTTGGCTCAGCGGCACAAGGCTGGCGCTGGGGGTCCAGAACCTGACCGACAAGGCGCCGCCGATCGTGCTGTCGGGCACCAATGCGGTCGATACCAACAACCACAATATCTGGGGCCGCATCTGGACCTTTGAAATCAGCCACAAGTTCTGAGCCGGGCGATGATCCACCCTTGGCCCCGGCAGCCTGTCTGTCGGGGCCTCTTTGTGTACCGGAATGGACATATGTTGTCAGAAGGCCCGGCCTGGGTTAGGCTGAGCCGCAGAGGATAGAGGCAAAAATGCCGGAAAATTGCGGGAGACATGCCATGCGTTCATGGTCCACCGACAGCCATGCCGAAGTGAACCATCTGGTTTACTGGCGCGAGGCGATCTGTGAGGCGATCTTTGAACTGGATTTTACCAGCAAGGATGAGGGCGTGGCGGCCAGCATGCAGCAGCATGACCTTGGCCCGCTCAAACTCAGCACAATTTCCATCGGCAGCGCCCATAGCGTGGTGCGTTCGCAAGGCGCGGCGGCGCGTGAACGCCAGCCCCATCTCAACCTCAACTGGATCCGCAGCGGCGCGTGGCAGGTCGACCATTATGGCCGCCGGGTCGATCTGGGGCCGGGCGACATGGTGCTGCTCGACAATCGCCAGCCCTACAGCGTGACGGCCGAGCATGGTTCGGAACATATCGTGGCGCGCCTGCCGATCGAATGGGTGCGCTGCTGGCTGCCCTCGCCCGAGGCGGCGGTGGCGCGGCCGGTGCGCGCGGGCGATCCGTGGCACGGCGTGCTGGAGGCGACGCTGACCGAGGCGATCCGCGACGAGCGGGGCGATGAGGCATGGCGCAGGCTCTGCACCCAGCAGATCGGCGGGGCGCTGGCGCTGATGCTGGGGGCCACGGAAAGCCGCCTGTCGAACCACACGCGCCAGCTTTACCGCCGCATCCGCACCACGATCCAGAACCGCTTTTTCGAACATGAACTCGACGCGGCCAGTGTCGCCGCCGAGGTGGCGATCTCGCCGCGCTATCTGCACAAGATTCTGGCGCAGGAGGGCACGACCTATGTGCAGGAACTTTTCGCCGTGCGTCTGCAACACGCCTGCGCCCTGCTGAAAGACCCCCGCTTTGCCGAATTGTCGGTGTCGGAAATCGGCTGGCGCTCGGGCTTTTGCGACCCCAGCCATTTTTCCCGCCGCTTCAAGGCCCATGTCGGCCAGACGCCGGGGCAATGGCGGCATGCGCAATCCGTGCATTGACCCGTTCGCATCGAGCCAAGCATTTGTTCGCCCCCAAGCAGCGTCGCGGCGGCGCCTTGCTGTTAGACCGGGACCGACAAGGCAAGCATAACGGGGGAGACTATGGCGCTCAAAGGCCGCGCATTCATCATCATGTGGCATGACATCACCGCGCAGGGCGATGACGATTACCACCAATGGCACACGCGCCAGCATATGCCCGAGCGGCTGGACCACGCCGGGTTTCGCCGCTCGCGCCGGGGGGTGAACCGGGGGCTGGAGCGGCAGACCTATTTCACCCTGTATGAAGGCGCCGATCTGGCCAGCTTTGTGGCCGATGATTATGCCCACAGCCTGAATTTCCCCACCGAATGGACCCAGTCCATCGCGCCCCATTTCCGCAATTTCCTGCGCATGGCTTGCGAGGTGCTGGAAACCGGCGGGCGCGGGGTGGGCGGGGCGCTGGTGTCGCTGCGCCTGCGCCTGCCCGCCGGGATGGATGAGCGCGAGGGGCATCGCGCGCTGACCCCCGCGCTGGCCGCGATCAACGCGATGCCGGCGGTAACGGCGGTGCATCTGGCCGCCGCCCGGCCCGATTATTCCGAAATCCGCACCTCGGAAACCGAATTGCGCCCGCCGATGAGCGAGCCGCCCTTTGATCTGGTGATCCTGGCCGAATGCATGGGATTGGCCGAGGCGCAGGCCGCGCAGGGCGCGATGGTTTCCGCCGTCGAACAGGCTGGTTTCGCCGACCCGCTGGCGCAGGCCTATGACGTGGCCTACACGCTGGAAAAGCGGGACGCGCAATGAAGGCCGACATCATGCGCCCCACCCGCAAGCGCTATGCCATGCTGGCGCTGGTGGCGCTGGCGACCGCGCTCAACTATCTCGACCGCACGCTGATGGGCGTGGCCGCCCCCGCGATGAGCCGCGAGCTGGGGCTGGGGCCGGAAATGATGGGGCTGGTCTTTGCCGCCTTTTCGTGGAGCTATGCGCTGGCGCAGGTGCCGGGCGGGATCTTTCTCGACCGTTTCGGCACCCGGCTGACTTATGCGCTTTCGCTCTCGGTCTGGTCAGCCTGCACGGTGATGCAGGGGCTGGTGCGCGGCGGCTGGGCGCTGATCGCGGTGCGGCTGGGGCTGGGCGCGGCCGAGGCGCCGTGCTTTCCCGCCAACAGCCGCGTGCTGATCGCATGGTTTCCGCGCGGCGAGCGGGCGCGGGCCAATTCGATCTATTCGGTGGGCATGTATTTCGGCATCGCCTTTTGCAGCCCGGTGCTGTTCTGGATGGCGGCCCATTGGGGCTGGCGCGCGCTGTTCTGGACCGTGGGCGGGATCGGCATTGTCTATGGCGCGGTGTGGCACAGGTTCTATCGCGATCCGGCCGATCACCCGCATGTCAACGAGGCCGAACTGGCGCTGATCCGCGCCGATGGCGGGGCCACCCAGGCCGAGGCCCCGCGCCCGTTCCGCTGGAGCGATGTCGCCTATCTCCTGCGCCAGCGCAGCATCATCGGCGCCTCGATCGGCCAATTCGCCACCAATTCCACCTTGGTCTTTTTCCTCACCTGGTTTCCCACCTATCTGGCCAGCGAGCGGCATATGGATTGGTTGAAAGCGGGGGTTTATGCGATGGTGCCGTTCATGGCCGCCTCGCTGGGCGTGCTGGCGGGGGGGCAGGTGTCGGACCGGCTGCTGCGGGCGGGTGTCTCGCTGGCCGCCGCGCGCAAGGCTCCGGTGATCACCGGCCTGATGCTCTCCACCCTCATCATTCTGGCGATCTGGCTGGAAAGCGACGGCGCCGTCATCGCGGTGATGAGCATCGCCTTTTTCGGTCAGGGCATGTCCAATCTGGGCTGGACGCTGGTCTCGGAAATCGCGCCCACGCGATTGGCGGGGCTGACGGGGGGCCTGTTCAACCTCTGCACCAATCTGGCCGGGATCGCCACGCCGATCATCATCGGCATGACGGTGGGGCGGACGGGATCGTTTTTCATCGGGCTGATTTTTATCGGGGCGATGGCCTGCCTTGGCGCGGCCTCCTATGCCTTTGTCGTCAACCGGGTCGAGCGGCTGCCCAATCCGGAATAGGCAGGAGGATGCGGCTTAGAACCGCACCCGCAACCCGATGGATGCGGTGGTGCTGTTACCCGCCACCGCGCCCGCCGTGCGCGTCACCTGCGTGTCCAGCCAGAGCCGGGGGCGGATCTGCCACATGCCCGAGAGCGCCACTTCGTCAAACCCGTCGGGGGTGCGCAGCGGTTGCGGCCCGGATGCGTCGGGCGGCGGGGCCAGTTGCCATGTGGTCATGCCATTGTCGGTGACGTAATGCGAATAGGACAGGCCCAGATAATGCTGGCCCCGCCGCCCCAGCGCGCGGTCCACCCGCACCGAGGCGATGCCCGTCAGCGCCCTTTCGCGCAATTCGAAATCCGACCATGACAGGGTGGAGAAATCGAACCGCTGATGCAGCGAGCGGGTATAGACATATTGCCCGGCAATGGTGGGCGTGATGTACCAGCGCGCCCATGGCTGAAACACCCGGCCCAGCCGCAGCCCCGCCGCGACATAATCGGCCCCCGATGCCACCCCGCTTTGCCGCGCGATGCCTTGTGCCTGGATCGCGCCATAGACCTGTCGCCCATAGCTGACATAGGCATCGGCCACCCAGCCGTGCCAGTTGCCCCCCGCGCCGATCGAGCCGATGTGATAGGTGGACGGGATCGCCGCATCGGCCTGTTGCAGCGTGCCGCCGAACAGGGTGTAGGCCGCGCGCAGATAGGTTGGTCCCTTGTAACGGGTGATGGCCAACGCACCATAGGGGCTGGAGGAGGTGGTGTCGCGGTCGACCACCCCGCCGGTGGCGCTGGCGACCCAGATCGCCTTGGGATCGACGGGAGCGGGATCGGCGGGGGCGGCAGGCGCGGCAGGCGCGGCAGGGGGGATTTCCAGCCTTTCCGCCTGCGGGGTTTCCGCCTGCTGGGCCTGCGCCGCCCCGCCCGTCATCGCCCCGCCCGTCATCGCCAATGCGGCGCCAAGGATCATCCGCTTCATCATGCCGCCTTGGGCATCATGTCGTCATAGAGCGTGGGCAGCACCAGCTTGGCGACAAAGCCCTCCTCGCGCTGTTCCAGCAGAACGTCGCCGCCATGCGCCCGCGCGATCGAGCGGCACACCGCCAGCCCCAGCCCGCTGCCCGGCTTGTCCGATTCGATGGCCTGTTCACAGCGGAAGAAGGGTTCAAAGGCGCGCTCGCGGTCCTCCTGCGGGATGCCCGGCCCATCATCGACGATCTCGGCCACGGCCCCCTGCTCATTCACCAACACGCGCACCCGCGCCTGTTGACCATATTTCAGCGCGTTTTCAAGCAGATTTCCCAAGAGGCGGCGAATACCCAGCGGATCGACCTCGACCCGGATCGGGGTTGCCATATCCAGCCGCACCCGGTCGCCCATCACGCGCGCATCCTCGACCGCATCGGCCACCAGTGTGGCCAGATCGAGCCTTTGCCGCGCGCCGGGGGTCGATGCCTCGCGGATAAAGGCGATGACCTGGCTGATCATCATCTCCATCTCGTCCACCTCGGCCAAAAGCGCGTCACGCTGTTCGTCGGGCACATCCTCCAGCCGGAAGCGCAGGCGTGTCAAAGGGGTGCGCAGATCGTGGCTGATCGCGCCCACCATCGCGGTGCGGTCATCGACAAAGGCGCGCAGGCGGTCGCGCATCTGGTTGAAGGCATGCGCGGCGCGGCCCACTTCGGCGGGGCCGGACAAAGGCACGACATTGGCCGAAGGATCGCGCCCCAGCACCTCGGCGGCGCGGGCAAAGCCTTCGAGGGGCTTGACGATGCGCCGCGCAAACATCAGCGCCAGCGGCACTGTGATCAGCAGCGAGAGCACGAACCACAGCATCACCCGCTTTTGCCAGCGGTTGGGAAAGGGTTCGGCGCGCGGGGCAACGGCGATCCATGTGCCGTCATCCTGACGCATCGCGGCGACGAAATCGCCCTCGATAAAGGGTGGGGTGGTGAAGGAAAGCACGCCCTTGCCTTCGCGGAAAGGGATCGGCTGGGGCACGCCAAGCGGCGCGGAATCAGGCATCGCCGCGCGCGGGCCATCAGGCGCAGGCCCGGCGGGCGCGGATGGGGCGGCGCGAGCGGATGCGGCGCCTTCGGCCTGCGGGGCGTCATCGTGTGCGGCGCCGGGATCGGCAGCGCGGGGGCGGACGGCGGGCGCGGCTGGGGCGCGCGGCAGAGCGATGGGCGGCATGGCGGCGGTGGGAACCGAGGCCGGGCCGGGATTGCCCAGCGAGGCCATCGGGGCGACCATGGCCGGGCCTATCGCGCCGCCATTCACGCCCCCATTCACGCTGGGGCCGCCCGGGCCTTGGCCTGCCGCGCCCGGCCCTGTTGCGCCGGGCGCGGTGATGCGCGCGCTGCCGCCGGTCTGGCTTTGCTGGCCACTGCTGGCCGCGGTGGGGGCGGCGGAGTGCGGGGCCGGATTGGCAGGCGCGTTACCGGCGGGGTCTGCGCCCGGGGCGTGACCGCCCTGCCCACCGCCCGGAGCTCCACCGCCCGGAGCTCCACCGGCAGGATGATGCCCCCCCGGCGGGCCGCCGCCCGGAACGCCGCCTCCGGGCATGCCGCCGCCGGGATGGCCTGCGGGAAAACGGCCGCCCGGAAAGCCGCCACCGGGAAATCCTCCTCCCGGAAAACCCCCGCCCGGAAAACCCCCGCCCGGAAAACCATTACCCGCCGCGCCGCCGCCCAGCGGGCCGCCATGCATCCCCTGCGCATGGGCGGTGCCGATGGCGCCCGAGAGCAGACCCGAAAGCAGGTCCCCATCCTCAGGATCGCTCAAGGCCATCGGCCCGCGCGAACCGCCCGCCGGCACCGCCACCCCGCCCACCGGCAATTGCGTGTAAAAGGCCAGCACAACGTGATCCAACCGTTGCCCCAGCCGCCGCGCCAATGCCTCGCGCGAGGTTTCCGACACCAGCCAGCCCGAGCCGCTGATATCAGGAGGGCCTTTCATGGCCCGGATTTCCAGATTGTCGCTTTCCGCCCCGTTTGGCCGCAAACCATGGCTCAGCAGCATCCGCGCCACCGCTTCAAGATCCCAGCGCTGCGGGCTGGCGGGGGGGATCAGCACGGTCAGCGCCAGCGTCGCGCATTGCGCCACGATCAGGACGCCCACCAGCAGTCCGAGCATTTGCAACCCCAGCGGCAGAGCCAGCCTGCGGCGGAAAGAATATGCGGCCATGCCCCGGCAATTGCCATAAATCGGGGGCGAAAGCGATTCTTCATCGCCGGGCGATCCGGCCCGGTGGCGGGCGAAAATCGAATAGGCCGCGCGTGCGTCTGCGCTGTCCCGGCCTGCATCGGAACCGTGCGCGCGTTGGGGAGGGCGGGCAGACATGGCCGCGCTAGCCCCGCGAAACGGGATGGGCCGCCAAAGGCCAATGCCGCCGCCCTGACCAGGGACCGAGCGAAAGCGGGGGGGCGATGGTGCTTTCGAGCGGGATCAGGGCGGCGGACGGAAGCGCGGTCCGGGCGGGACATGCACCAGTGGGGACGGTTGCATGTCCTTGATCCCGGCCGCTCGCCGTTCGTCTATGGCTTTGGCCGTCGGCCTGGCCCGCCAACACCTTTGTCACGGCCATGCCGGACACAGGGAAGAAGGGCGATGCAGCGGTCATGAGGTCAGACTGACCCCGTTCGATTGCGCGGGGATTTCGCCCAGATTTCACCGGGCGGGGCGGGCTTTGAAAAATTACTGAAATCCGCAGGGCAGAAAAATGTGGAATTGGCACGGGATGCAGGCCACACACAACGCCATGGATCTGGCGACCAAAATCCTGATCGTGGATGATGACAAGGGCATCAGAACGGTCGTGTCCGAATTTCTGGGCAAGCATGGCTATCAGACAGCCACGGCGGCCAATCCGGTCGAAATGCGCGGGATGCTCGAGGCCGGTTCGTATGATCTGATCGTGCTGGACGTGATGATGCCCAAGGAGGACGGGCTGACCGCGCTGCGCAGCCTTGGGCCCCATGCGCCGCCGGTCATCATGCTCAGCGCCGTGGGTTCGGATATCGACCGCGTGGTCGGGCTGGAAATGGGCGCTGACGATTATCTGGCCAAACCGTGCAACCCGCGCGAATTGCTGGCGCGCATCCGCGCCGTGCTGCGGCGCAAGGCGGCGGCGCAGGCGGTGCTGGATCAGGCGATGGAAATCCGCGCCGGTGAGGCGCAGGCCGACCCGGCCCCGCAGGCGCCGGGCGAGAGCCGGCCTGCCCCATCGCAGGATCAGGCCGGGGCAACCTGCGCCAACGGCCTCTATTTCGAAGGCTGGCGGATGGATCTGGACATGCGGCTGCTGTTCGATCCCGATGGGCGGATGATCACGCTGACCGAGGGCGAGTTCCGCCTGCTGCTGGCCTTTGCCCAGCATCCGCGCCGGGTGGTGACGCGCGACCAGTTGCTGGAATGGTCACGCGGGGGGGACGCCGATCATTTCGACCGCGCAATCGATGTGCAATTGTCGCGCCTGCGCCGCAAGATGACCGATGCGGGCAGCAGCGGCGTGTCCGAACTGATCCGCACCGTGCGCAACGAGGGCTATGTCTTTGTGCCCCATGTCACGCGGACGCGCGCCTGAGCCACGGGGCCGATGTTCAGGCGAGGCCCACGACATCCCCGGCCAGCGCGAGATAGAAGCGCGCGATTTCGGCCAGCGTGCGGTCATCCAGCACGAAAGGCATCCCGGCGGCCTGTTTGCCCCCTGCCACCCCCAGCGAGGCCGTGGCCAGATCGCGCGCGGTGATCGCGCAATGGTTGCGCACCGGTCCATCGCAGGCCGCGATCTGAAGCCGCCGGATCGCGCGCAGGCGGGGGCGATGTTTGTGCAGCGGGTGGAGATCGGCCGGGGCGGGATTGGCATGGGGCGCCATCGCCCGCAGGAAGGCGCGATATTCGCCGATCAGCAGCGAAAAGAAACGGTCGAGTTCCTTAAGATGGTTGCCTGCGACGCGCATCATCACCTTGGACCCGCCCGAGGGGGCGCCGGCGCGGGCCTCCCGCCCGATCAGATAGAGGCATCCGGCCCGCAGTGTTTCGAATGAAGCGTGCAGCCCCAGCGCGCTGGTGTGGTCGAACCATGGCCTGATGGTGTCGGATCGCGGGTGGTCCCTTTGGCCTATCATGGCCTGAGTTGTCATAGCTTGTCTGGGCATCAGGTGTCTGGACATAAGGCTCCCAGGGCAAGCGGGAGCATGACAACTCTCAGCCGACAGCGCTTGACGATGGAGATGCTGCCGGTGGGTTATGCCTACAGAAAGCGGGCAGCTTCGTCCAACGCAAATGGCATCGTTTGCGCGAAAGGGGCGGAGGTAAAAATGCCATCGTTTGTATTTTGCGCTTGCCTCTTGCGCATCCCAGGCAAAATGACGCATCAGCCCCCAGCGGCAAAAGGAATGGCAGGCCATGGCGACGATCAAGGATGTGGCGCAGCATTCGGGCATTTCGATCAAGACGGTGTCGCGCGTCATCAACGGCGCGCAGACGGTGCGGCCCGGCGTGCGCGAAAAGGTCGAGCGGGCGATCCGCGAACTGAACTATCGCCCCGCGCTGGCCGCGCGGCAATTGGCCAGCGGGCGCAGCTATATCATTGCGATGATCGCCCCGCCTGTCACCTACAGCTATTTTTCGCGCATCATGGTGGCCACGGCCGATGCCTGCCGCAAGGTGGGTTATCATCTGGTGCTCGAGGTGATGGATGGCGATGACCTGTCGATCACACTTTCATGCGAGCCCGATGCGGTGATCGTGGTGCCGCCCTTTGCCGACAACCGCCAGATGTTGGGCGCGCTGATGGAATTGGGCAAGCCGGTGGTGCGGATCGCGGGCAGGAATGACGGCATCGGGCGCAGCGTCGAGGTGCATGATCATGCGATCGCGCGGGAAATGGCGCACTATCTGGTCGGGCGGGGGCATCAGGTGCTGGCGATGATCGCCCCGCCGCGCCCGGAAATGGCCGCCGAGGAGCGGCTGACCGGCTTTCGCGAGGGGCTGGCGACAGGCGGGCTGGATTTGCCCGACAGCCATGTGGTGCGCGCCGGCATGACCTTTGCCGAGGGCGAGCGGGCGTTTCGCGATCTGATGGCCTTGCCCCGGCGGCCCACCGCGATTTTTGCCGGCAATGACCAGATGGCGCTCGGCGCGATGGCCTGCGCGCTGCGCATGGGGTTTCGCGTGCCGCAGGATGTGGCCATCGCCGGGTTCGACAATTCGGTCGAGGGCCAGATGTGCTATCCCGCGCTGACCAGCATTCATCAGCCGGTCGAGGAGATTGCGCGGATCGCGGTTGATCTGGCGCTGGATCGCGGGGCGGCCGACGCCAGTTTCGCGCATCATCTGGTGATCCGCGAATCGGCCTGAAATACCAACGCTGGTATTTTCTTGACTTGGCCGTGGCGCCGCGTCATGCAGGACGCGGAAAGACGGCGCGGGGGCGGCGATGGCCCGTGGGTGCCAGCAACGGGGTGAGGCCGATGGCGAAATTGCATAAAGTGATTCTGGGCGGTGCGGCCTGTTTTGCCGCCGTGGCGTTTCAGTCGGGCACGGCCCAGGCGGCGCCCAAGCCCGCCCCATCCGCCCCGGCGCCCGCCGACGCCCCGGCCCGCCCGCGCAACATCATCTTTGTGCTGGTCGATGATCTGCGCTTTGACGGCATGGGTTTCCTCCAGCCCGGTCTGCTCCAGACCCCCAACATCGACCGCATGGCGCGCGAGGGAACCTATTTCCCCAATGGCGTGACCACCTCCTCGCTGTGCAGCCCCAGCCGCGCGACGATTCTGACCGGCATGACCGCGCGCAACCATGGCGTGGTGGACAATAACAATTCGTCCGAAGAGGGCCTCACCTTCTTCCCGAAATATCTCCAGCAGGCCGGGTATCAGACCGCCTTCATCGGCAAGTGGCATATGGGCAATGATACAGACGCCCCGCGCCCCGGCTTTGACAAATGGCTCAGCTTCAAGGGGCAGGGGCATTATTATCCCAAGGGCGATTTGCCCGCCGCCGCCGTGGCCGCAGGCAAGAGCAACATGTTCAACGTCGATGGCAAGGAAGTGCCCCAGACCGGCTATATCACCGACGAATTGACCGATTATGCGATGAACTGGCTGGAAAAGGAGCGCGATCCGAAAAAGCCCTTCTTCCTCTATCTGTCGCACAAGGCGGTTCATTCCGACCCGCTGCCCCCGCCGCGCTATGCGCATCAGTATGACAAGGCGAAATTCACCCTGCCCGCCAGCGCGGAAAACACGCCGGAAAATTACAAGGGCAAGCCGCGCTGGGTCTATGATCAGCGCAATACGTGGCATGGCATTGATTTCTTTTACAATTCCGACATGAAAATGACGGACTACCTGAAATATTACTATGCCACCCTCTCGGCGGTCGATGACAGCCTTGGCCGGATCATGGCCTATCTCAAGAAAAACCATCTGGAGAAGGACACGCTGGTCGTCTTTACCAGCGACAATGGTTTCCAGATCGGTGACCATGGGTTGATCGACAAGCGCACCGCCTATGAGGCTTCGGTGCGCGTGCCGCTGGTGATGTGGGAGCCGGGGACGGTGCCGGCCAATACGGTCAACACGGGGCGCGTGCGCGGCCTCGATTTCGCGCCGACCTTTTTGACGGCGGCGGGCGTCAAGACCATGCCGCAACAGTTCGAGGGCCAGAACGCATGGGGCCTGATCACCGGTGCGCAAAAGCCCGCGCAATGGAACCCCAGCGACTTCATCTATGAATATTACTGGGAATGGAGCTTCCCCGAAACCCCGACGACCTTTGCCATCACGCGCGGCAATCTGAAATATATCCAGTATCACGGCATTTATGACCGCGAGGAACTGTATGACATCGGCGCCGATCCGACCGAGATGACCAATCTGATCGACGATCCGGCGCATCTTTCGGACAAGATCACCCTGCGCGCCGCGCTGTTCAAGGAACTGGCCAACCGCCAGGGCAAGCATGCCATTCCCTATACCGCGCGCCAGTCGATCGGTTCGGTGCGGCGGATGAAGGGCGGCACGGGGGCGGCGCCGTTCCCGGACGAATGGCTGGTCGAACCCAACCGCGCCGACCGCATGGATGACATCATCCCCGACAGCGCGTTCAAGGCGGCGGCCCATGCGGCCGGCAGGCCCTTTATGAACGCACCCACCGTCGATCAGCAGTTCAAGCAGATCCCGGCGAGGTAAGGGCCTTTGCAAGATGCCTGAGCGGCCATAGAAACAAGCGATGAGCAGCGCCCCAGCATCCATCTCCCCCGATATGTACCTTGTTCCCGGCGGGGTGTTCATGATGGGGTCATCGGCCTTTTACCCGGAGGAAGCGCCGCGTCGGAAGGTGCGCGTGGCTTCCTTCTGGATGGATGAGACGCCGGTGACGAACGCGCAATTCGCCGCCTTTGTCGAGGCGACCGGATACCGGACCTATGCCCAGATCCCGCCCGATCCGCGCGACTATCCCGGCATGGACCCGGCGCTGGCGGTAGCCGGATCGCTGGTCTTCACGATGACCGACCGGCCGGTGGATCTGGGCGATCCCTCGCAATGGTGGCGCTGGGTGGCGGGGGCGTGCTGGCGCCATCCGCTGGGGCCGGAGAGCGATATTGCGGACATTCTCGACCACCCGGTCGTGCATGTCACGCATCAGGATGCCGCCGCCTATGCTGCATGGGCGGGCAAGCGCCTGCCCACCGAGGCCGAGTTTGAATTTGCCGCGCGCGGCGGGCTGGTGGATTGCGAATATGCCTGGGGCGATGAATTGACGCCGGGCGGGCGGCATATGGCCAACACCTGGCAGGGGATGTTCCCCTTTGCCAACACCGCCGCCGACGGCTGGGTGCGGACCAGTCCGGTGCGCGCCTTTCCGCCCAATGGCTATGGCATCCATGACATGATCGGCAATGTCTGGGAAATCTGCGAGGATTGGTGGAGCCTGCCCGGTGATGCGCGCCCGCGCAGGAAGAGCGCCTGCTGCGCCATCGACAATCCGCGCGGCGGCTTTCGCGCCAAAAGCCACGATCCGGCCGAACCCACCGCCAAAATTCCCCGCAAGGTCATCAAGGGCGGATCGCATCTTTGCGCGCCATCCTATTGCCAGCGCTATCGCCCCGCCGCGCGCCATCCGCAATCCATCGACAGTTCGACCAGCCACATCGGATTTCGTTGTGTAAGGGACGCTGATTAAGCCCTTGATGCCCGATGGTTGACTTCGGGTTAAACCCTGATGACAGGCTTGTCAGGAATAAAAATCATCTATACCGCCTGCCAATCCCCCGCTTGCCCAACAGGTTCGGCTTGCGAAATGGCCTTGGCACGTATGAGAGTACTGCATGACCGACACTTCCCAGGTGGCTGAACAGACGGCTGGTTCGTCTGAGAATTCCTCGTCCTCTTCGTCTCCTGCGCGCAAGGTGCTGCCCTTTGTCGGGCTGGCGCTTTTGCTGGGCGGTGGCTGGTGGGGCTGGGACTATTTCACCTATGGCCGCTATATCGAAGAAACCAATGACGCGCAGATCGCCGCCGACACTTTGGCCGTGGCCCCGCGCATCTCGGGCTATGTTGCGCAGGTTCTGGTTACTGACAATCAGGACGTGAAGGCAGGGACGCCTTTGCTCACGCTCGACCCGCGCGATTACAAGGCCAAGACCGCGCAGGCATCGGCGCAGGTGGCGATTGCCGAGGCCCTGCAGGCCAATGCGCAGGCCGCCATTGCCGAACAGCGCGCCGGGATCGAACAGGCCCGCGCCCAGTTGGGCGCGGCCGAAGCGAAGGCCAAGTTCGACGCCGATCAGGTCAAGCGGTTCACCCCGCTGGTGGCCAGCGGGGCCGAGCAGGCGCAGCAATTGTCGCAATTGCGCGCCGCCGCCGACCAATCCGCCGCGCAGGTCCGCGCCCAGACCGCGGCCATCGAGGCCCAGCAGCGCCGCATCGCCGCCATCGAGGCGCAGGCCAAGCAGGCCGTCGCGCAAGGACTGGGCGGCAAGGCGCAGTTTGACGCGGCCAGCGTCGATCTGGACGCCACCACCATCCGTGCCTCGATCGACGGGCGTATCGGCGACAAGAACGTCACGCCCGGCCAGTTCGTTTCGGCGGGCACGCGGCTGATGACGCTGGTGCCGCTCTCCAAGATCTATGTCGTGGCCAATTTCAAGGAAACGCAATTGGCCCATATGCGCCCCGGACAGAGCGTGTCGATCAAGGTCGACGCGCTGGACGGCCATACGATCAAGGGCCGGATCGAGAGCATGGCGCCCGGCACCGGGGCCAGCTTCAGCCTGATCGCGCCCAGCAACGCGACCGGCAATTTCACCAAGATCGTCCAGCGCGTTCCGGTGCGCATCGCGATTGATGCCGATGCCGATACCCGGCGCCTGCTGGTGCCGGGCCTGTCGGTGACGGCGATGGTGGACACGAAAACGGCGCATTGATCATGGTCGATGCGCCTCCGGTAAAGGCCGATCTGTCGGCATGGCTGGCGGTGGCGGCGGGGACGCTGGGCGCGTTGATGGCGACGCTCGACATTTCCATCGTCAATTCCGCGCTGCCCACGATTCAGGGCGAAATCGGCGCATCGGGCACCGAGGGGACGTGGGTGGCCACCTCCTATCTGGTGGCCGAAATCGTCATCATTCCGCTGGCGGCATGGCTTCAGCGGGTGCTGGGCCTGCGCACATTCCTGCTGATCGCGGCCAGCCTGTTCACCTTTTTCTCGATGATCTGCGGCTGGGCCGACAGTCTGACGATGATGATCATCGGGCGTGTGGGGCAGGGCTTTACCGGCGGGGCGCTGATCCCCACGGCGCAGACGATCATCGCCATGCGATTGCCGCGCGACAAACAGCCGATCGGCATTGCCGCCTTTGGCGTGACGGCGGTGATGGGACCGGTGATGGGGCCGTTGGTGGGGGGCTGGCTGACGGAAAATGTCAGTTGGCATTATGCCTTCTTTCTCAACCTGCCGGTCTGTATCGCGCTTTTGCTGCTGCTGATCCTTGGTCTGCCGCATGAAAAGAGCCATCTGGGCGAATTCGCCAAGGCGGACTGGTTCGGGATTGTCGGGCTGGCGCTGGGGCTGGGCGGGCTGACGGTCTTGCTGGAGGAGGGGCAGCGCGAACAGTGGTTCTCCTCCGACCTCATCCGGCAGATGGCGCTGGTCAGCGCGTTCGGCTTTTTGTGCATCGGCCTTGGCCAGAAATATGCAGCGCGCCCGGTGATCCAGCTCAAGCTGCTGCTGGACCGACAATTTGGCGCAGTGGCGGTGATGGGGCTGGTGCTGGGCATGGTGCTTTACGGCACATCCTATGTGATCCCCCAGTTTCTGGCCTCGGTGGCCAATTACAATGCGTTGCAATCGGGCAAGATCGTGCTGATTTCCGGGCTGCCCAGCCTGTGCATGATGGCGATTGTGCCGATCCTGCTGAAACGGATCGACGTGCGCGTGGCGGTGTTTTGCGGCCTGTTCATCATGGGCATGTCGTCTTTGACCGATACCACCATGACCATGGATTCGGACGGCAGCGATTTTATTGAATCGCAATTGATGCGCGGTGTCGGCCAGATTCTTGGGATGCTCTTCCTCAGCCAGGCCTGCGTGCGTTCGGTCCCGCGCGAACTGGCGGGGGATGCTTCGGGCCTGTTCAATTCGGTGCGCAATCTGGGGGGCAGCATCGCGCTGGCCGGGATCGCCATCATTCAGGACAACCGCCTGTGGCTGCACACCCGCCGGCTGGAGGAAACGCTTCATGCCAACAGCCCGATGGTGCAGGATCAGGTCCGCGCCATGGGCGGCATCCTGCGCGCCGCGCCCCAGCTTGAGGCCCAGCTTCAGCTTCAGGCGCTGGTGATGACCTATAATGATATTTTCCGCTTCATGGGCTGGGGCACGCTGATCGTGCTGCCGCTGGTCCTGTTGCTGCGCCCGTTTTCCAAGGACGCGGCGCCTGATGTCCCCATGCATTGATTGAGAGCCGAGATGACCCGTTTGCCGCTGATGATTGCTGTTGGGTTGCCGCTGGCGTTGCCGTTGGCTTTGGGGGGCTGCGCGCTGGGGCCGGATTATGCCGGGCCGCCCAAGGTGGCCGGTGGATCGGGCTTTGCGCGCGGGGCTGCGGCGGTCGAGGCGGGGCCGGTGCTGGCGCGCTGGTGGGAAGTGCTGGGCGATGCGCAGCTCAATGCGCTGGTCGGCGATGCCCTGACCCACAGCCCCAGCGTCGAGGATGCGCAGGCCAAGGTGCGCGAAGCGGGCGCGGTCCTGCGGCAAAAGCAGGCCAGCGATCTGCCTTCGGTGGCGCCCACGCTGATCGCGGCCAAGGCTGATCTGCCGCCCTTTTCCGCAGGCGGCAAGCGCACCTCGCTCGAAATCTACAATCTGGGCGCGACCGCCTCGTGGGAGCCTGACTTCTGGGGCATCAACAAGCGCACCAATGAAGCCTCGCGCGCCAGTGTCGATCGGGCCAAGGCGCAATTGGCCGATGCGCAGGTCAGCCTCTCGGCGCAGGTGGCGCAGGCCTATGTGAACCTGCGCGATGCGCAAGGGCGGCAGGCGATGGTGGCGCAGGTGGTGGCCTTGCGCCAGCAGGCGCTTGATCTGATCCGCCAGCGTCAAGGCGCGGGCGTGGCCACGCTGGCCGATGTGGCGCGCGCCGAGGGCGATATGCGCAGCGCCATGGCGCAGACCGCGCCTTTGCGCGCGCAGGTCGAGGTGGCGATGAACCAGCTCGCTGTGCTGACCGGCAAAGCGCCGGGCGAACTGGACGCGGCGCTGGCCCCGGCCAAGCCCCTGCCCGTGCTGCCCGCAAAAGTGGCGGTGGGCGATCCGGCGGAGCTGATCGCGCGGCGGCCCGATGTGCGCGTGGCCGAACGCCTGCTGGCGGGCAATACGGCCCAGATCGGCGCAACGCGGGGCAAGCTGATGCCGCGCCTGAGCTTTACCGGCATTCTGGGCATGGGCAGTTCTTCGCTCTCCAGCATCGTCGATCCGGCAACGGCGGCCTATGGCATATTGCCGCAGTTGAAATGGTCCGGCCTCGATTGGGGCAAGGGCAAGGCCACCGTGGCGCAGGCCAAGGCCCAGCGCGACAGCGCCGAGGCGCAATATCGCCGCGCCGTCCTTGCCGCACTGGAGGATGCCGAGAGCAGCCTGTCGCGCTTTGGCGCGGCCCGCGAGCGGCTGATGCAGCTTGAGGCGGGCGAGGCAACGGCGCGCACCAATGCGGGCCTTGGCGCACAAAGGGTGAGCGCGGGGACATCCTCCAAGCTGGAGCAGACCGAGCGCGACGCGCAGGTCCTTCAGGCCGCGATCACCAGCGCGCAGGGCCGGGCCGAAGTGGTGGTGGATTATATCGCCATTGCCAAGGCGCTGGGCTTGGGCTGGCAGGGCTGATCGCGCTATAGGCGCGGCCATGGATGACACGCTCTGGCTGGCCCGCCGCGAAAACTGGACCCCGCAGAATGAGGACGCCCGCGACGGGGGCGATATTGACTATGCCCGCGTCATTCATTCCGCCTCGTTCCGGCGGCTGCAGGGCAAGACGCAGATCCTCAATCTGGGCGACAGCGATTTCTATCGCACGCGGCTGACCCATTCGCTGGAGGTGGCGCAGATCGCAGGCGGCATCGCCCGGCAATTGGAGCGCGACGCCCCCGATCATCCGGCCACCGCCATCCTGCCGGGGCGCAGCATGATCCACGCCATCGGCTGCACCCATGATTTCGGCCATCCGCCCTTCGGCCATGGCGGCGAGGTGGCGCTCAATTACTGTATGCGCGAGGATGGCGGTTTCGAGGGCAATGGCCAGACCCTGCGCATCCTCTCGCGGCTCGAGACTTTCTCGCAAAATGCCGGGGCCAATCTGGCGCGGCGGACGTTGCTGGGGGTGCTGAAATATCCGGTGGCCTATTCGGCGGTGCGCAATCCGGCCATCGCACCGCGCCTTGCACCGGGGCCGACCACCTTGCGAATCATCGATGCGGCCAGCGCCAAGCCGCCCAAATGCTATCTCGACACCGAGAGCGATGTGGTGGACTGGATTCTCGATCCGCTGAGTGCCGGGGACCGCGCGCTGTTGCAGAGTTTTGAGGAAAAGCCGGGCAGCCATGCCAAATCGCGCCACAAATCGCTCGATTGCTCGATCATGGATGTGGCCGATGATATTGCCTATGGCGTCCACGATCTGGAGGACGCTATCGCGCTGGACCTGATCCACCGTGAAACCTTCGCTGCCGCCGTCACGGATCGCTGTCCGACTTTCCTCGACGCATTGAAGGCCAAATATCCCGGCGAGAGCGCCAATGATGTGATGCGCCAATTCGTCGATGGATTGTATGGCGGCGAAAACAGCCGCAAGCGTTTCATCGGGCGGCTGGTCCATCATTTCCTGACCGCGGTGCATTATGTCGAAATGCCCGAATTTGACGCCCCCCTGCTGCGCTGGCGGGTGGGCATGGCGCCGGGGCAGAAGGCTTTCCTCGATGTGCTCAAGGATCTGGTCGTGCGCGAGGTGATCACCAGCCCGGCGGTTCAGCATCTGGAGTTTAAGGGCCAGACGATGGTGGTGGCCGTGTTCGAGGCGATGCAGGCGGACCCTGCGCGCCTGCTGCCGCGCGACCGGATGCCGTTTTATGAGGCCTTCGGAGTTCGCGCGATCTGCGATTATGTGGCGGCGATGACCGATACCAGCCTGCTCAAAACCTATGAGCGGCTGTTTGCCCCGCGCATGGGATCGGTGTTCGACCGGTTGTAAGGCTTGCGGGCAAAAAAATGGCCAGCCCGAAGGCTGGCCTTTGGAAGTTTGGGAGAGGATGCCTGAAAGGCCCGTTCCTTATGCGGATCGGCGGCATTCTTCGCAAGTGCAAAATCACCGGGTTTGATGCAAAGAATGCAATTGCCGATTACGTAAACGCAAAGATCAGCATTTCTGGCCAGTTTAGCGCTATGTTTTATAGGTCCAAAGGCCAAGATGCACGGCATGCAATTATTGCGACGCAGCATTACGCCGCAGGCACAGCGCCACGCGATAGGTCGCCCGGCCCCCCTGCGAATCGAATCGGGCGATCACCTGCCGCAATTGCCCCGCCGACAAGGGCGAATGGCCCGCGCGTGGCACATCCGCCCCGATCCCGCGCAAATGGCGCAAAAAGGCCCGCCCGCCGCCTTCGACCGTCAATTCCACCTCACGCACCGCAAAGCCCATCGCGCTCAGATCGTCCGCATGCGGATAATCGGCCAGCCCGCAGGGCGCCCCGTCATGGGCCTCGCGCCATTGCGCAAAACTGCCCGCGATCATCGTGCTGAAGGCCAGCAGGCCGCCCGGCGCCAAAAGGCCCCCCAGCCGCGCCGTCGCCCCGCCCAGATCGTCAAACCATTGAAAGGCCAGACTGGACACGATGAGATCGAAGGGGCCTGCGACATCGGGCGCCTGCCCATCCATTACGCGAAAGGCGATATTCGCGTTCGCGGCGGCAAAGCGCGCCCGCGCCCGCGCCAGCATGGTGGACGACAGATCGCTCATCACCCAGCGCGCATCAGGCAGCATGGGCATCAGCGCCGCGCCCAGCAGGCCCGTGCCGCAGCCGATCTCCAGCACGCGCGGGGCAGCGCACACCCCCACCTTGCCGATTGCCTGCGCCAGCATCGCGGCGACCTGCTGCTGGACCCCGGCATGGGCATCGTAATTGTCCGCGCGGCCAAAGGCTTCGGAAACAAGGCGGTTTGCCATCATCGCACGAATTCCGCGATGGCCCGCGCGCACCATCGCGCCTGCGTCAGGGGCAGCAGATGCCCGCCCGATTCGCAGACGGCCCCGGCCCCGCCGAAAGCTGTCCGACGCAGCTCGGGCGGCAGGAGTGGATCATCCTCCGCCTGAAGCACCAGCAGGCGCGCGCCATGCTCCGGCGCCGGGGTCTGATCGGCCAGCAGCGCCAGATCCTCACCCAGCCTTTGGGGGGAGGCAATCGCCGGGGCGGGATCTGCGCCGATCGCGGCGCGAAAATCCGCCAGCACTTTGGCCGGGTCCTCGCCGAAACGCTTGGCCATCCGCTGAACCACGCGGGGGGCCACCGCATCGACGCCGCAGAATCGGTCAAACCCGTTGATCGCCACCAGAGGCACATCGCTCCAGCGCCGCGCCAGCAGCATCGCGCCCAGCGAATGGCCGATCATCAGGTCGGGCCGCCCGGCATCGACCGGCGCGCCGAAATAGCCGCGATCCATCCGCACCAAATCGCCCGGCAAAAGCGGCGCCAGCGCGTCCCACACGCCTGCGTCAAACCCCCAGCCATGCAGCAGCGCAATTCTCACCGGCCGATCCGCGCCGCAATCGCCTGCGCCAGCGCGGCCACATCCGCCCGCGCATGATTGGCATGCAGCGCCACGCGCAACCGGCTGGTGCCCGGCGGCACGGTGGGCGGGCGGATCGCCACGGCCAGCATCCCCTGCGCGCCCAGATCCTGCGCCAGAGCCAGCGCCGCCCCGGCATCGCCCACGATGACCGGCACGATCTGGGTGCTGCTGTCGGCGGTGGCGATGCCCGCGCCCTTCAGGCTTTCACGAAAAAACGCGCCGTGGTCGGCCAGAACCGCCCGCTCAGCCTCCATATCCGGCACCAGATCGAGCGCGGCGTCAATCGCCCCCAGCATCGCGGGCGAGGGCGCGGTCGAAAAGATGAAGCCTCCGCAGGCATTGACCAGATAGTCGATCAGCAACCGGCTGCCCGCGACATAGGCGCCCATACAGCCCAGCGCCTTGCTGAACGTGCCCATCACCAGATCGACATCGAGGCCATGGGTCAGCCCGCGCCCTTGGGGGCCGAGAACGCCGGTGGCATGGGCCTCGTCGACATAAAGAAACGCATCATGCGCCCGCGCCACATCGGCCAGTGCCGCCACATCGGCCCGGTCGCCATCCATGCTGAACACGCTTTCGGTGACGATGATCTTCGGCCCCTCGGCCCTGGCCAGCAGTTCGGCCAGATGGCCCAGATCATTGTGGCGAAAGCGGATCTGGCGGTGGGCGGCGGCGCCCGCGTGCAGACTGCCATGGATCAGCCGGTCGGTGAACAGCGCGGCCCCCGGCGCGGCGCGCAGCAAGGCCGCCAGCACCGCCGCATTGCAATGCCACCCGCTGGGAAACAGCAGCGCGGCCTCCTTGCCCTTGAACCGGGCGATCTTCTCCTCGACCGCCAGATGCAGCGGCTGGGTGCCCGTCACCAGCCTTGAGGCCGCCGAGCCCGCGCCATGGGCCAGCGCCCATTCCGCCGACCTTTGCGCAAGGAGCGGATGGCGCGAGAGGCCGAGGTAATCATTGCTGGAAAAATCGACCAGCACGGCCCCGTCGCGCAGCAACCGCCCGCCATCCTGCGGCGTGGCGGCGCGTAAGCTACGCCGCTCGTCGCGCTGGTCTATGCGGTCCAGCGCGGCGGCAAGATGGGACTCGAAGGGCTTCAGATCATCTGCTCCAGCTTGACGCAGCCCTTGGGCATGCCTTCGGCGGCGATCTCGGCCTCGGTGCGGGTCACGGCCATGGGTTTCAGGCCCAGACGCGCAAACATCGCCATGTCATTGTCATCGCCCGCATTGGGCGCGGTCAGCAGTTTGTCGCCGGTGAAGATGCTGTTCGCCCCGGCAAGGAAGCACATCGCCTGCGTCATTTCCGACATCGATTCGCGGCCTGCGCTCAAACGCACCATCGATCCGGGCATGGTGATGCGCGCCACCGCCACGGTGCGCACAAACTCCACGTCATCAATCTTGGCCAGCGGCGTATCGGCCAGCATATTGCCCAGCACCGTGCCCTTGACCGGCACCAGCGCATTGATCGGCACGCTTTGCGGATGCGACGGCAGCGTGGCCAGCGTATGGACAAAGCCCACCCGGTCAGCCCGCGTTTCGCCCATGCCGACGATCCCGCCGCTGCACACATTGATCCCGGCGCGGCGCACCTGGCCCAGCGTGTCGAGCCGGTCGCCCATCGTGCGGGTGCTGGTGATTTCCTCGTATTTCTCCGGGGAAGTGTCGATATTGTGGTTGTAATAATCAAGGCCCGCATCGGCCAGCATATCGGCCTGATGGTCCGACAGCATCCCCAGCGTCATGCAGGTTTCAAGGCCCATGGCGCGCACGCCCTTCACCATTTCGATGATGGCGGGCATGTCGCGGTCCTTGGGGTTGCGCCATGCCGCGCCCATGCAGAAGCGGCTGGACCCCTGATCCTTGGCCCGCGCGGCGGCCTGCAAAACCGACTGCACTTCCATCAGCTTGGTGGCTTTCACCCCGCTGTCGGCCTTGACGCTCTGGCTGCAATAGCCGCAATCCTCGACGCAGCCGCCGGTCTTGATTGAGAGCAGCGTGGAAAGCTGCACCTCATTGGCCGGATGGTTGGCGCGGTGGATTTCCGCTGCCCGATAGACCAGTTCGGTAAAGGGCAGGTCGAACAGGGCGGCGATCTCCTCGCGGGTCCAGTCGGTACGCGGGGTAAGAGGGCCGACAGGGTTGGGCATGGTCATCGGGTATTCTCCATTCGGCGCTGTCCTGTGCGGGCCTTGGACATGGTTACGCATGCCGCGATAGGCGCGCGCGGCCCAAGGCTCAAGCCATCAAGCGGTGAAATGACCATCCCGACTGGCAAAAACCGGCGCGTTTCACCCGGTGATGCGTCAGGACGGGGGCGACGTCCACGGTAATCTTGCAAATTTGCAAAGATTAGCTTTGCAAAACCGCGCCTATCATCCGTTAATCGCGCGCACCGCCAGCGCCGCCGCTGCCGCGCGCGTTTCCACGCCCAGTTTGACGAAAACCTGCTCCAGATGTTTGTTCACGGTGCGCGGAGAGATCGACAGGATCTCGCTGATTACGCGGTTGGGCTTGCCATAGCTGATCCACAGCAGCACCTCGGCCTCGCGGCTGGTCAATCCGTGGCGGGCCTGAAGCAGGGCGATGTCGCCTGCCGGGTTGACGTCGTTCAGGCGCACCAGCCATTCGGCCCCCCGCATCCGCGCCACCAGCACCAGTTCGAGCGTGGAATGGGCAAGGTCGAGCCGGACGCTGGCCCCGCTTTCATCCGCGCGGGCCAGACGGGCAAGCGCAGGGCGCAGCGGGGCGGGGGCCGGGCCGGGCGTCACGCTCCATTCCGGACAATTTTCGGCCAGCAGACTGCCCGCCTGCGGCGTCCACCAGAGCAATTGCTCCTCGCGCCCCATCGCGATCAGATGCCGCCCGCTGGCGTCAAGCGCGGCCTGACTGTCCTGCGCCAGACGCGCATTGGCCATATGCACGCGCACCCGCGCGATCAGTTCGTTGATGACCAGAGGTTTGCGCACATAATCGACGCCGCCTGCTTCAAGGGCTGCCAGCACATGCTCGCTCTCGGTCAGGCCGGTCATGAAGATGACGGGGACGCGGGCGCTGGCCGGATTGCGTTTGAGGATGCGCGTGGCCTCAAAACCGCCGATGCCCGGCATCACCGCATCCATCAGGATCAGATCGGGCACGATATGGCTCAGCAGCGAAAGCGCCGCCTCGCCGCTGGTGGCGATCAGCACGCGGATGCCCTCCACCTCCAGCGTATCGGCCAGAAAGCGCAGCGATTCGGGCGTATCATCCACCACCAGCACGGTATCGACATGGGGCTGGGGGTCCTGCGCCACCAAGGGATCGTGGCGCATCATGCCTCTCCGCGCCGGGCCGATGCGGCGGCCAGTTCCGCGGCCAGTTCGCCAAGGTCGAAGCGGTCGAGCGAGGCCAGCAGCCTTTTGGCCAGGGGGGCGGCCTGCGGCACGGCGGCCTCCATCGCGCGGATCGCCTTTTCCACGCCGCGCACATGGCCGATGCGCAGATCGCTCTCGATATCGGCCAGAAAGGCGCGCGCTTCCTCGGGCAGGGCCTCGCGTTCGGCGGCGGGTTCGGGGGCCTCGGCCTCCTCGGCCCGCCCGCGCCAATGCAGGCCCAGCAGCCCTCCCACCGCGTCGATCAGCGCGTCGAGATCCACCGGCTTGATCAGGAACTGGTCATGGGCGATGAAGCCCGCGCTGCCCTGCCGGATTTCGTGGGCGTCGCCCGACACCATGATGATGCGTATATCGCCCCCCCGCATCGCGCGCAGCCGCCGCGCCACTTCCCACCCCGACAGGCCCGGCATGGTGACGTCGAGCAGCACCAGTTCGGGCCGATGCTTGCGGGCCAGTTCCAGCCCCCGGTCGCCGTCATTGGCCGAATGGATGGTAAAGCCCAAAGGTTCGAGCAGCCCGCGCAGCAGGGATGTCTGATCCGGGTCATCGTCGATCAGCAGCACGCTGCGCGGCGGCCCGTCATAGCCGGTGATGGCGCGGGTGCTTTTCACCTCCTGCACGCTGGCCTGCACCGGACTGAGCATCAGGCGCACGGTAAAGGTCGTGCCCACGCCCGGCTCGCTGCTCACGGCCAGATCGCCGCCCAGGATATGCACCAGCGCCTGCGTGATCGCCAGACCAAGGCCGATGCCCTTTTGCCGCTGCGCCTCAGGATGGGTGCCGCGTTCAAAGGGGGCGAAGATGCGGGTCAGGTCCTGCTGTTCAATGCCGATCCCGGTGTCGGCGATGGTGAAGCTCATCACCTGAGAGCGATAGGTGACGCCGAAAGTGACCTGCCCCGCCTTGGTGAACTTGATCGCGTTGGAAAGCAGGTTGATCAGGATCTGGCGCAGGCGCTTCTGATCGGTGCGCACAAATTCGGGCAGATGGCCCTGTGTTTCATAGACCAGCGTCAGCCCGCGCGACTGGGCCTGAGGGCGAAACATGCTGGCGATCTGATCCAGCAGGCTCTTGAGGCGCACCGTATCGTTCGACAGGCGCAGCACCCCGCTTTCAACATGGCTGATGTCGAGAAGGCCCTCGACAAGATTGGTCAGATGTTCGGAAGATCGGCGGATGATGCGCGCGGCCTCGATCGGGGCGATATCGTGGCCGCGTTCGAGCAATTGCGCATAGCCGTAGATCGAATTGAGCGGCGAGCGGATCTCATGGCTGACCGAAACGAGATAGCGGCTCTTGGCGCTGTTGGCCGCCTCGGCCACTTCCTTGGCCAGATGCAGTTCCTCCAGCGTGACATTGTGGGCGGCCACCTCGGCGCGCAGGTCGGCCACATGGCGGCGCGCCTCGGCCAGGGCCGCGCGGCGGCTGTCATAGGCGCGCAGGATCAGCCCGCCCAGCGCGCCCCCCACCGCCAGCAGCGCCCCCAGCGCTGTCACCAGAATGGCGCGGACCACCGGCAGGCTCTGCGCCGGCAGGCTTTGTCCCAGCGCCCAATAGGCCGCGCCGATGATCGCGGTCATCATCACCGCCATGGCCGCCATCACCAGCATGAAGCGCCCCGGCGCGGACCGGATTCTGTCCATCAGGCGCAAGGTTTCGATCATCCCGCCGCGCCCCGCATGACGCGCGCGCAAGGGCGGCATGGGAGCCTGTCGATCCTATCGCTTGCCGCCATCTTCGACCCCCGCTGGCTGATTGCAGTCGACATGGTGTAACGCGCAATCGCGCCGCATGATCCTACGTCAAATGACGAATGGCTGGCGCGGGGGCGGACAAGGATATTTTGCCCGAACCCCATGATCCTGTTGCCTTTACGGCCAAGGTCTGCAAGCGTTGACACGCATGGGCGGAATTGCTCGATATGTTGCCGGCGGCTTGGGGGGCAAGCCGTTACCAGCAACAGGGGGCGCGCGATCTGTTCTGCCCGTCGGGCGGGGCTTGTCGCGTTCCCGAACGGCCGGATGGTGGTGCGGCGCTGGGGGCAGCCTGCCGCGCGCCATCCGGCTGTTCATGGGGATTATGCCTCCGGCGGGCTTTTCCGGTGCCTCCGGCGGGCAAAGGGCGGGGGCCCTTTGCAATCCCGTTATGGGGTGTTGCGTCCGATACCCATTGGCTGAACCCATGGAAAAACGCATACAGTAATGGGAGCGCGAGGGTCGAGACCCTCGCCTCTAGACCCTTTTTCTAGGTCGTGTGCTTATCGCACGTCATCCGCGTCGCCGCCGGGCTGGGGTTATAGATCTGCGAATAATCCCGCAGGTCGCGCACCACAAAGCTGGCGCTGTAATGCATCAGCTTGTTGGCCACGAACATCGTGCCGAAAAAGGGCTGATAGGTGTAATTGACCTCGACGAACATCACCCCGGCGCCGGTGGGGGCGTTGACCTTATATCCGGTGTCGCCCATGCCCGTGGCCATGGTCGTGCCTGCATTGGCCACGGTGGCGTCGGTTCCCGCGGTGGCCGATGTAGTGCCATAGGTCGAGTCATAGCCGCTGCCGCTTTTCAGCCCGATGCAGCGTTGCCAGTGGATGCGTTGCACGGGCGCGGTGTCATAGGACTGCTGGACCATTTCCAGACTGGAGATGGTGACGCGCCCGTTGGTGGTCAGGCCCAGCCCGTTGCCCTGCAGCCGCGCGCCCGCCAGCACATCGTTCATGTCGGTTTCGCGGATCTGGGTTGCGGCCAGATTGCTGGCCAGACCCACCCGGCTGGCATTGTCGGCCAGATCGAGCGTGATCTGGCTGATCTGCATCTGGACGCGGGCCATGTTGGTATATTCGATGCCCGCCCCGCCCATGTAGAACACGATGGGCAGCGCCAGCGCGAATTCGATCAGCGAGGCGCCTGAGGAATCACGAAGCAGATGGCGCAGAGGCATCATGTGCATACCGTGGCCGCCGCCGTGGTGGCCTGCATAGCCCATGGCTGGTTCTTCAGGATGGTGCTGGCCGACAGCGTGGCCGTTTTGCCCCAGCCCAGCCACAGGCCCAGCGGAAACAGCCGGGTATAGGTGATCGACACGGTATAGAGCACCGTGTCGCCCGCGCCGCCATTGCCCGACACGCCCGGATCGGCATCCCAGATGCCGTTGCCGTTCACATCGGTAAAACACTCGCCCGGATCGCGCACGCCATTGCCGTTGCTGTCAACAAAGCTTTCGGGCGAGATATAGCCGAAGGACGCATAGGATTTGCGCGTCGGATAGCCCGAGACGAAGGCGGCATTGCCGTTGATGTTCTTCACCGCCTGCAGCACGGCATTGTCGATGGTGGTGGTGTTGGCGCTTTCCACCGTGCTGTCGCGCCCGGCCTTTTGCACCGCGCCCGTCAGGATCGCCTGCATATAGGCCTGATAGGCCATTTCGCACAGGCCCATCCCCATCAGCAGCATCACCGGCAGCACCAGCGCGAATTCCACCAGCGCCGCCCCGCCGCGATCACGCCAAAGCCGCCTCATTTCGAAATCCGCAGCTTGGCGATCTTGCTGGCGATGGTGGCGAATTGGGCGGACAGGCCCGATCCCGATGTGGTCGAGAGCGCCTGCGAGGGCGAGGTCGCGCATTGGGTCAGCTCATTCGTGCTGCTCATGCCCAGCGCCACGGTCCACACGCTGATGTTCTTGGCCTTGGCCGCGGCGCAGGCGGCAAGGAAGCGCGCATTGTGATAATTTTTCAGATTGGCCAGATCGCCGCCCGATACGCGCTGGTCGTAATATTCCACGCCATAGGAGCCATAGATATACTGGCTGGGCGCCATATCGCCGTCGGTCAGGAAGACGATGATCCGCTTGGGCGCATCATGGCCCGTGGCAGCGGCGGTGTCGGCGGCAAAAATGCCGTTGGGCGAAATCATCCGCGTGCCCCAGATCATGCCGATATCATGATAGGTGCCGCCGATGGGACGAAAATCTGTGGCGTTGACGTAATTGGACACCTGCGTGCGCGTCATCACGGCCAGACGCGAGACCGGCTTGCCGCAGCTGATATAGCCCGCCTTGTAATAGGCGGCCTGATCGAGATTGGGGCTGTTGCTGGTGTCGCCGCTGGATGTGGCGGTGGCGGTGCTGTTGTAATTGTTGCGCACATAGGTGACGGCGGTCCACATCGGTTTCCATTGCGTGCGGATGTCGCTGCCCGGTTTCAGATCGGGGTTGAGGTCATTGGGCAGGCTGGTGGTGGAAAAGCTGGTCGCGCCGGGCGTGGTATAGGCTTCCTCGATACAGCCTTCCCATGCATCGGAGGTGCTCACATATTTGGTCGGGTCCACCGTGGGCGCGCCGGTGACAAAGGTGGTCAGCAATTGCGGGCTTTGCTGATATTGCCAATTGGGCAGGGTGCAGAAACAGTAAAAGGAAAAGCCCGTGCCGGTCAGCACGCGGGTCTGGTAATTCCAGCTCGTGTTCACGCTGCCCAGACCGCCCACCATATAGGCCGGGTTGATGTCCATGATCGCGCGGCCCGAATTGACCGTGGACGTATAGGTGACAAACCCATAGCGCACCCGTGTGTTGACATCGATCGAGGCGGCCATCGTGTCATAGAAGGACAGCACCGCGCTGCGCAGCGCGGCGATCCGCGAGCCGGATTTTTCCGGCACATAATAGGCGGTCGATCCGGGATAGCCGGCGGTGCTGGTATTGCCGCTGCCGGTGCCGTCGGCAGGGCGCGTATAGGCCGTGGCGGTGACGGAATTGACGTAATTGTTGCAGGTGGTGGTGTCATCCGAGGGCAGGCAGGCCATCGAGCCGGTGGTGTCCAGCACAAAGATCACATCGGTGTCGCTGATCTGATAGGTGGCCTGACAGACGGCGTTGAGCGTGATCGAACTATAGCCAAAGGCGCGCATCAGCGTCATCGGCACGACCGCGCTGGCGGTGCCGCTGACCTGCGCGTCGGCGGTCTTGGCGGGGGTAAAGCCCAGCGAGGTGATGCCGTACCAGCCGGTGCGGATGTTGTTGGCGAAAAAGGCGTTGGCCGCAGCCGTCGCCGATGCATCGAGCGTGGTGTTGCCGGTGCTGGTGTCGGTCATCGCCTTGCGCCCGGCCAGAACCCCGGCATCGCAGGCCTGTTGCAGCCGGGCATTGACCATATACATCCGCGCCCCGTCCACCGCGCAGCCGACAAAAGCCATCAGCAGCGACAGGATCAGCGCCAGCATCGGCAGGGCATTGCCCCGCCGGTTGGCAATCAGGCGCGACAGGAAGGGGCGGGGATGGTGTGGCACCGCGCCATTATGCCGTTCAAACATTTGCCTTTGGCCAAGCGCCCATCCGGGCGATTACGGATTATGGCCGGAAAACAGCCCGTTCAGCTCGGAGGCGGGCACCGGGCGGGACACGAGGAAGCCCTGGAACGTGTTGCATCCGCAGGCGGCCAGTCGGTCGCGCTGATGTTCGGTTTCCACGCCCTCGGCCACGACATCCAGTTTGAGCGCGCGGCCCAGCTTGACGATGGCATCGACCAGCCCTTCGGCCTCGTCATTGGCCTCCAGATTATGGACAAAGCTGCGGTCGATCTTGATCTTGTCGACCGAAAAGCGCTTGAGCGAGTTGAGGCTGGAATAGCCGGTGCCGAAATCGTCGAGCGCGATGGAAAAGCCCTCTTGTTTCAGCATGGTGATATTGTCGCGCGTGATGCCGTCATCGCCCAGCAGGGCGGTTTCGGTGATCTCGATTTCATAGCGTTCGGGATTGACCCGGAATTCGGCCACCAGCCGCGTCAGCGTCGCCATGAACATGGGCGAGCGCAATTGCAGCGCCGACACATTGATCGCCACGCGCACATCGCCCCATCCGGCGGTTTCCTCAAACACACGGCGGAACACGAATTCGCCAAGGTCGAGGATCAGCCCGCTTTCCTCGCAGAGGGGCACGAAGATCGAGGGGGCGATGGCCCCGCGCTCGGGATGGTTCCAGCGCACCAGCGCCTCCATCGCGTCGATCGCCCCGCGTCCGTTCATCTGCGGCTGATAGACCATGGTCAGGCTGCCGTCGGCCAGCGCCTTGCGCAGGTCATTTTCCAGACTGCGCCGCATGCGCAGCGCGGCATCCATGTCGGGTTCGAAAAAGGTCACGCGGTTGCGCCCGTTTTCCTTCGACCCGTAAAGCGCCAGATCGGCCTGACGCAGCGCCTCGGCCGGTTCGATTTCGGGGTTGGACACCAGCGTCACCCCGATGGAAACCCCGACCTCGACCACGCCCGCCTCCAGCACAAAGGGCGCCTCGAACAGTTTGAGCACGCGCTGGGCCAGATGCGAGGCGCCGGTGCCGTCGGCCTCGGGCTGAAGGATCACGAATTCATCGCCGCCCAGCCGCGCCACCGTGTCGGAATCGCGGCACAATTCGCTCAGACGGCGGCCCACCTGCTGGATCAGTTCATCGCCCGCATGATGGCCCAGCGTGTCATTGACCTCCTTGAACCGGTCGAGATCGAGGCAATGGACCGCCATTTCGCCCGCATAACGGCGCGACATGGCCAACAGTTGCCCCAGCCGGTCAAACATCATCGCCCGGTTGGGCAATCCGGTCAGCGTGTCGTGAAAGGCCAGATGGCGCGCGCGCGCCTCGCTGGCGATCAGGTCGCTGGCAATCGTGTTGCTGCGCCGCATGAAGAGCCAGACCAGCATCAGGAAGGCCGCCGCAATGGCCAGCAGCATCTGCGGGATCTCGGTTTCCGAGGCCTTGAACGGATTGATCGCGGGCCATGCCAGCGAGGCGACCAACTGGCCGTCCGGGCTGGTCAGGGGCATGATATGGTGGTCGCTGATCGACGGCTGGCCCTTGCGCAGCAGGCGATGGACCTGGCCATGCTGGCCGCCGAATTGCGAGACCAGCCCCTGATCCACCGCCACGCGCAGCACATAGGGCGCGGGCGCCCCGGCCGGGGTCCGCGCGGTGACGGGCAGCGAAAGGACGGCCGCGCCATGGACCAGACCCAGCGCGGCGGTCTTGTCGGTTGCACCGGCCGGTTCCAGCCGGATTTGCCCCGACCCGGTCTGCGCGCGCAGCGGGGCCAGAACCGCCTGTTCGATCCAGTGCCGGTCGCCCGCGGCCAGATGGGCCGGGGCCTCGTCCTGCTGGATCAACGTCTGGCCGCTGGTCTGCCATTGGCGGATATTGTGCTGCCAACTGCGGCTGATGATGCCATGTTCGTAATCATTGGCGCTCTTGCCCATCCGCGTCAGCGTGACGGCGGTTGCGCCCACCAGCATGAGAATCGCCCCGAACACCAATCCGTTGATCGGGCGCAGCAACCCCTTGCGCTGGGCTTCCTGCGGCGAATTCTTGCTGTCCATTGATATTGTCCACCCATGCGAGCCGCCAGCGCCAATTGACCGATCCGGCCGGTCTGTCGGGCATCCATCCTGCGCGCATGATAGGCCGGACGCTCTTGCCGAAGCTTTTGGGCGGCAACAGGTCATTAGCCCTAGTTTTGGCTAACGGACTGTTCACCATGGAAGGGCGGCAAAACAGGCGAAACGCCCCCGCCGACCCTTGCGTTCCTTGCGCCTGCGCCGCCGGGTCTAGCGGTTTTTCCCCAGAAAACTGCAATCACCTCTGGTTTATGTCGCTTTGCCGGGAATAACGGGGGCTTGACGCGCCGCAAAGGCGCATAAAACCGCAGCTTTTGCCTGCACCAAGCCGCCCGGCGGCGATAAGTGTGTGGAAAATGGAGAAGTACGTGCTTGTGACCGCGCGAATCATGGCGTTTATCGCCCCATCAACATGTGTGGAACTGGTGTGATGAGCTTGCCTCTGATTGCCCCTTCGATCCTTTCCGCCGATTTTTCCCGGCTGGGCGAGGAAGTGCGCGCGATTGACGCGGCCGGTGCCGACTGGATCCATGTCGATGTGATGGACGGCCATTTCGTGCCCAACATCACCATCGGGCCGATGGTGGTCAAGGCGCTGCGCCCCCATACGAAGAAGATCTTCGACGTCCATCTGATGATCCAGCCGGTCGATCCCTATATCCAGGCCTTTGCCGATGCGGGCGCCGACATCATCACGTTCCACCCCGAAGCAGGCCCGCATAGCCACCGCACGGTGCAGGCGATCCACGCCGCAGGCTGCAAGGCGGGCGTCTCGCTCAATCCGGCCACGCCTGCCAAGATGCTCGACTATCTGATCGATGACATCGATCTGGTTCTGGTGATGAGCGTCAACCCCGGCTTTGGCGGACAGAAGTTCATTTCCAGCCAGCTCCGCAAGATCGAGGCGATCCGCAAGATGATCGACAAGACCGGGCGCGAGATCCATCTGGAGGTGGATGGCGGCATTGACACCACCACCGCGCCGCTGGCCGTTTCGGCCGGGGCCAATGCTCTGGTGGCGGGCACGGCCACGTTCCGGGGCGGGCCGGATCGCTATGCCGCGAATATCGCGGCGCTCAAAGGATTGGGCTGAACCATGAACCTGGATATGTCTGCACAGGGCAAGCCCCGCAAGGCGGGGAAGGGCAAGGGGCAGGCTATCCCATTACCGACGCTGGACGAAGGCGAAGGCGTCGAAACCAACGAGGCGTCAGCGCAGGTGGTCGAACCGGGCCGCGCGCTGGCGCTGGCCGATTTCACGCCGCCTTCGCTGGGCGCGGGCGAGAGGCTGATCCGGCTGGCCTATCGGATGGGCATTCCGGGGCCGGTGCTGACCGCCCCTTTCCGCAAGCCCGCGCGGCCCAAATTGCTGGCCACGGTGACGAATCCGCTGGCGGGCGATAAAGCGGCGGGGGCGGCGCTGCGTTCGGGCCATTTTCTGGTCCATGGGCTGAAACAGCCGATTGCCCAGCTCGATCTGGCCGGGGCGGGGCGGTTGGCGCCGCCGCTCGAACGGCTGGTGCATGGGTTTCACTGGCTGGCCGATCTGGAGGCGGCGGGGCCGCGCGAACAGGTCTCGCCGGTGGCCGAACGGATTTTGGCCGCATGGCTGATGGCCAATCCCAAGCCGCCCTCGCGCCCCGGTAAGGGGCCGGCGTGGACGGTGGCCTATACGGGGGCGCGGCTGCTCGGCTGGCTGGTCCATGCGCCGCTGCTGCTCTCGGGCGGCGACAAGACGCTGCGGGTGCAGACGCTGGGGGCGATGGCCGATCATGCGCGCTGGCTGGACCGCCATGTGGCCAAGGGCGAGGATACGCTGGCGCAGGTGGCGGGCTGGTGCGCGATTGTCGCGGCCGGGCTGCTGCTGCCCGATGGCCGCCCGCGCAGGCTCTATGGCGAGGCGGGGCTGATCGCGTCGCTTGGCGAATTGCTGGGCGATGACGGCGGATGCATGGCGCGCAGCCCGCTGGGCCAGATGGAGGCGATTGCGCTGCTGGTGCAATTGATCGCCTGCTATCGCGCGACGCGGCGCGAACCGCCCGCCGCGCTGGAATCGATCCTGTCGCTGATGGTGCCGCCCCTGCTGGCGCTGACCCATGGCGATGGCGCGCTGGGCAGTTGGCAGGGCGGATGGGCGGTGTCGGCCTCGGACGTTTCGGCGCTGATCGCGGCCACGGGCGTGCGCACGCGGCCCCTGCGCGAGGTGCGCCAATGGGGCTATCAGCGCGTGGTGGCGGGCAAGAGCGTGATGCAGTTCGATGCCGCGCCCCCGCCGCTGACGCGCCATGCGCGCAACGGCTGCGCCTCGACGCTGGCCTTTGAATTGAGCCATGCCGGACAGCGGATCATCGTCAATTGCGGCGGCGGCGCGGCGGCGGGCGGCCTGATGCCGGTGCGGCTGGATCAGGGGCTGCGCGCCACGGCGGCGCATTCGACGCTGGTGCTCGACGATGCCAATTCGACGGCGGTGCTGATCAACGGCGGGCTTGGCTCGGGCGTGGCCGAGGTCGAGGTGGACCGCCGCAGCATCGAGGGTGAGCGCAACGGCACATCCGGGCGCACATGGGGCGCGACGCGGCTGGAGGCCAGCCACGATGGCTATGCCGGGCGCTATGGCCTGACACATCGCCGCATCCTGATCCTGCGCGACGACGGCACCGAATTGCGCGGCGAGGATCTGCTCGTCCCCACCGGACGCAAGGGCAAGCGCGGCATGGTCTCCTATGCGCTGCGCTTCCACCTCGGCCCCGGCGTCGAGGTCGGCCTGTCCGAGGACAAACAAGGCGTGGGCATGGCGCTGCCTGACGGCTCCTACTGGCAATTCCGCAGCGGCGGGGGCGAAATCGCCATCGAGGAATCGATCTGGGCCGATGGGCAGGGGCGCCCGGTGCCGGTGCAGCAATTGGTGATTCAGGGGATGGTTTCGCGCGGGGGCGGGAGCTTTTCTTGGATTTTGAAGAAGATGGGGTGATTTTTGCCTCCGGCGGGCTAAGGGACTCGGTCCCTTTGCAATCCCGTTAATGGGGTGGTGGCAAGATCGCGGCGTTGCGGATGATAAATTAAAAGCCTGCGGCGCTTGGGCGTAAAAGGCGCCGCAGGCTTTCAAAATTCCAACGCCGCATCCGACACTTGCCGCTGAATCCATGGCGCAACGAAGACAGTAATGGGAGCGCGAGGGACGAGTCCCTCGCATTTTCTCGCCTTCAACACCCCCTTCACCCTTCCCAAAACCGCCAAAATCCTTAAGGGCCGCGCCAAACACGCATCTTCACAGGACACACCACCCATGACTGACACTGTCACCATTCGCCGGGCCTTGCTCTCTGTTTCGGACAAGACGGGCCTTGTTGATCTGGGCAAGGCTCTGGCGGCCAAGGGTGTCGAGCTGGTTTCGACCGGCGGCACGGCCAAGGCGCTGCGTGATGCCGGGCTGGATGTGAAGGACATTTCGGAACTGACCGGTTTTCCCGAAATGATGGACGGCCGCGTCAAGACGCTGCACCCCAAGGTTCACGGTGGCCTGCTGGCCGTGCGCGACAATGCCGAGCATGTGGCCAGCATGAATGAGCATGAAATCGGTGCGATCGATCTGGTGGTGGTCAACCTCTATCCCTTCGTTCAGACGGTGGCCAAGGGCGGCACGCGCGAAGAGATCATCGAAAACATCGACATCGGCGGCCCCAGCATGGTGCGCTCTGCGGCCAAGAACCACGATTTTGTCGCCATCGTCACCGATCCGGCCGATTATGCCATCGTGGCGAATGGCGAAACCACGCTGGCCCAGCGCCGCAAATTTGCCGCCAAGGCCTATGCGCTGACCGCCGCCTATGACGGCGCGATCAGCCAGTGGTTCGCCACGGTGGATCAGGGCGAGACCTTCCCCGAAACGATTGCCATCACAGGCGCCCGCGTGGCCGAACTGCGCTATGGCGAAAATCCGCATCAGGCCGCCGCCCTTTATGTGCCGCATGGCGCCAAGGAAAAGGGTCTGGCCCAGGCCGTGCAGGTGCAGGGCAAGGAACTGAGCTACAACAATTATAACGATGCCGATGCCGCGCTCGAACTGCTGGCCGAATTCAAGGATGCCGAGCCGACCGTCGTGATCGTCAAGCACGCCAACCCCTGCGGCGTCGCCACGGCGGCGACGCTGGTCGAAGCCTATGAGGCGGCGTTCAAGTGCGACAGCGTTTCGGCCTTTGGCGGCATCATCGCCGTCAACCGCCCGCTCGACGGCCCGACCGCCGAAGCGATCAGCGGCATCTTTACCGAAGTGGTCGTGGCGCCCGACGCCAATGACGATGCCAAGGCGGTCTTTGCCAAGAAGAAGAACCTGCGCCTGCTGCTGATCGGCGAAATCCCCGATGCCAAGCGCGGCGGCCTGATCGCCAAGCCGATTGCGGGCGGCCTGTTGGTCCAGACCCGTGACAATGGCGCGATCACCCTCGATGACCTCAAGGTCGTGACCAAGCGCCAGCCCAGCGAGCAGGAACTGCAGGACGCGCTGTTCGCATGGACCGTGGCCAAGCATGTGAAGTCGAACGCCATCGTCTATGCCAAGGAAGGCGTGACCGCCGGGATCGGCGCGGGCCAGATGAACCGTCGCGATTCGAGCCGCATCGCCGCCGCCAAGGCCGCCGAAGCCGCCGAAACCCATGGCTTTGCCGAAACGCGCACCAAGGGCAGCGCGGTGGCCTCGGACGCGTTCTTCCCCTTTGCCGATGGGCTGCTGGCCGCGGTCGAGGCGGGCGCGACCATGGTGATCCAGCCGGGCGGCAGCATGCGTGACGATGAGGTCATCAAGGCCGCCGACGAAGCGGGTCTTGCCATGGTCTTTACCGGCATGCGCCATTTCCGCCATTAAGAGCTTGACCTGATGCAATGCTGCAACGCCCCACCGCGTTGCAGCATTTCGTCGTATACTGCCCCCATTTTATCGCGGCGTTGCGCAAGGTTCAGGCGGGATGGTCTAGACATTCGGGGAATCATCCCCATCTGGCTGGCCGACAGTCAATTTCCCGGACTCTTCTGATGCGCCTCTTGAACCGCGATTTGTTTCGCTCTTTCGCTATTGGCTTTGCGCTGGGGGGCGCTCTGATTGTTGCTGTGATGTCGTCCGGGCCGGGCGGCTTGGCGGGTCTTGTGGGGCAGGCGATCGCCGCCCCGGCCAACACCGGGCAATAGGCCATGGCGCGGGGCTTTCTCTTTGCCCTGCCTTTCGCAATGGCGCTGGCCGCATGCCAGAGCGCCGATGCGGCCAATACCCATATGATCGCGGCCCCGGCGGCATCCGCCCCGGCGCAGGAAACACCCGGCCTGAAACAGGCGGTGTTTGCCGGCGGCTGCTTCTGGGGCGTCGAGGCGGTGTTCAGCCATGTGAAGGGCGTGACCAGCGCGGTTTCGGGCTATCACGGCGGGGCGGCCAATACGGCGCATTATGACGATGTGGGCGGCGGCAACACCGGCCATGCCGAGGCGGTGCGCGTGACCTATGATCCGGGGCAGGTGCGCTATGACGAACTGCTGCGCATTTTCTTCTCGGTCATCATCGACCCCACGCAGGCCAATGGCCAAGGCCCCGACATTGGTCCCCAATATCGCAGCGCGCTGATCCCCATCGGTCCCGAACAGGACAAGGTGGCCCGCGCCTATCTGGCCCAGATCGCCGCATCGGGCCTGTGGCACGGCCGCATCGCCACCAAAATCGAGCCCCTGCGCCAATTCTATCCGGCCGAGAAATACCATCAGGATTTCGCCGCGCTCAACCCCACTCACCCTTATATCGCCTATTGGGACGTGCCCAAGGTGGCCGCTTTGAAACAGATGTTTCCGGGCGAATATAAGGCTGATTTCACCCGCAACTGATTTGGGCTATAGGTGCGCCATGAGCGCCACGCATGATCATGTTCACGAGCATCCCCGCCACCGCGAATATAGCGGCGAGGGCCTTGTCATCGCCGCCCGCAATGCGCTGGAAACCGCCGGCGAGCAATGGACCGAAATGCGCGGCGCTGTGTTCGATGCCCTTGCCGGACACGCCAAGCCCGCCAGCGCCTATGACATTGCCGAGGTCGTTTCAAAAGCGCGCGACAAGCGCGTGGCCGCCAACAGCGTCTATCGCATCCTCGACCTCTTTGTGCGGACGAATCTGGCCCGCCGGGTCGAAAGCGCCAATGCCTATATCGCCAACCCCCACCCCGGATGCCGCCACGACTGCATCTTCCTCATCTGCGACGGATGCGGAAAGGCGGTGCATATTGACGATGACCGGCTCACGGGCGCCTTGATCGAGGCGGCGCGTGGGGCCGGGTTTGCCGATGTGCGGCCGGTGGTGGAATTGCGGGGCATGTGTGGGGATTGTTCTTCGGGCGCGGAGTGAAGGGTTTTAAGGTGCCTCCGGCGGGCAAAGGGACTTGTCCCTTTGCAATCCCGTTAATGGAGATTGCCGGGCGGTGCGTTGGGGGATCGTTTCAAAGCCTGCGGCGCGGCGACCCCGTGCTGATCGGCGCCGCAGGCTTTAAAACCCATACCTCGCCATATTAAACCGGGGCCAATGCCGCGCACGATGCCGATAGTAACGGGATTGCAAAGGGCCCCCGCCCTTTGCCCGCCGGAGGCACGCTAAACCCTCCAAAAAAATTCACAAAACCCACCGCCAAACCCCCGCCAACACATGATTGGCATGGACATGCCCAAACGTGGCCCCCAACCAGACCACGATCCCGACCCCCCAGAGCAGCGGCGAAATCCGGCCCAACCCGGCCAAACGCGGCCAATAGGATGTCTGCGCGCTCCAGCTTTCCCATGCCATGCCCAGCAGCACGGATTTTTTCCCATCCTGCAACCGCGCGCCGATCAGCGCCAGCGCCGCCATGGCCCCCATCAGCACGATGACGCGGGGCGTTGGCGCCACCAGAACATGCGCCAGCGCCCAGAGCGCGATGCCCCACATCATCGGGTGGCGGGTGACGGCAAAGACGCCCGTAGCGCGCGCGGCGGCGATTTTCTCACCGGGCACCTGCGGCATGGCGGGATTGCCATGCAAAGACCCCAGCAGCAGCGTGATGCCGATCAGCGAGAGCAGGCTGGCGATGATCCACATGGCCTCGCCCGTGCCGTCCCAGAGCGGCACGCCGCCCGGCCCGACGGCCCGAAACGCGGCAATCGTCCAGCCCAGCGTGGCAAAGGACACCAGCGAATAGAGGCCCATGAAGCCCTTCTCGCCCAGCCGTGCTAGCAATCCGGCGCGCCACGGGTGCGACATCAGCAGATGCGACCCCACAAAGGCCGTCGCCCCGGTCAGCAGCCATGAAAACGCCTGATCCATTTCAGCCTCCCTTAACTCACCCCATGCATCAGCTTTCGGATCGCGCCCGAAAGCGCCAGAAGCACCACCCCGACGCCGATCGTCACGATCCCGATCTGGGTAAACACGCCGACATAGGTATCGAGGCTGAGCTTCAGATTGGTGACCTGTCCGCCCACGGTTTCCACCGTGGCCATTTGGGCCAACAGGCCCGCGCCATATTGCCCCATGGCCAGCGAGAGATACCACGCCCCCATCATCAGCCCAACCACGCGGGCGATGGACAGTTTGGTGATCATCGACATGCCGACCGGCGAGATGCACAGTTCCGCCACCGAATGAATGAGATAAAGCCCCGCCAGCCAGCCCAGTCCGACCCGGTAATCGGCCCCGGCAAAATGCGTGCCCAGCACGAGGAACAGGAAGCCCGCGCCAACCCCGATCAGGCCCATGCTGAACTTGACGGGAATCGAAGGCTCCCACCCGCGCCGGGCCAGCACCGACCACAAAGCCCCCATCACCGGGGCCAGCGTGATGATGCCGATGGCGTTGAACTGCTGGGTGCCGGGCGCGGACATTTCGAACCAGCCGAATACCGAGCGGTCGACATTGCGGTCGGCGAACAGGGTCAGCGATGATCCGGCCTGTTCGAACAGGCTCCAGAACACGGTGTTGAAAACCATCAGGATGATCGCGGCCAGCATCATTTCAAACTCGGCCCGACTGCCCACACGCCATGACCAGATGAGAATGGCGGGCAGGCTGAGGCCGAAAGTGGCGCAGAGCAATTTGCCCATCACCGGCAGGCCCATCAGATAGCCGATAAACCCTTCGCCCGCCGTCGGGGCAGGGGCATGCATCAGATTGGTGAAGAGGAAATAGCAGGCCGGAATCGCCAATATCGCCGCCGGATAGATCCAGAGCGCCGGATCGCGCCCGGTGGTTGCGGGCGGCTCGCCCAATCCGCCAAGGCTGCGCGCGCTGTAATGCATCATCGCCCATGCGATCAGCATCACTGCGCCTGCCGAGGCCAGCCCCGTCCCCCAGCCGAAATGGTCGGCCAGTATAGGGCAAGCCATTTGCCCCAGCCATGAGCCAAGGTTGATGCCCATGTAGAAGATGCTGAAACCGGCATCGCGGCGTTGATCGCCATCGGCATAGAGCAGGCCGACGATGGTGGCGATATTGGGTTTGAAGAAACCATTGCCCACCGCCACCGCCGAGAGCGCCATCAGCGTGATGGCCAGACGCAGTTCGTCGCGGTCCGCGCCTTCCTTCAGCGCGCCGGGGGCCAGATGGCGCGCCACTGAACCATCGGGCGCGATCAGGTCGATGCTGCCGTCCTCCTGCCCCTTGATGAACAGCGGGCGGCCATGGTCGATCACGGCGCGGGTCTCATTGGCCGCGCTGGTCGGCCCGTCGCGGTAATGCTCGACCACGATTTCGTGGCGCGCGCCGTCATATTCGGCCCATGGCCGCGCCGGAGAGCCGCCCAGCGCCAGCGCGAAATAGCCCGCCGCCATGATCAGCGCGCCGAATTTGACCGCCCGTTTCGACCCCAGATACTGATCGGCCAGCAGGCCCCCGATCAGCGGCGTCAGGTAAACCAGCGCCGTATAGCCGCCATAGATCCCCGCCGAAACCCGGTCGCCCAGCAGGAAGTGCTTGGTAAGGTAAAGCATGAGCAGGGCGCGCATGCCGTAATAGCCAAAGCGCTCCCACATCTCGATGGCGAACAAGCGGGCCAGCGGGCGCGGATGGCCCATCCATGTGGGGCCGGTGGCGGCGCTTTGGGCCGCGTCGGAAGGTGTTGTCATGGGGGCGCAAATTAACATCGAAGTAAGCAAAGGAAAGCGCCAAGTTGCGCGCTCTATGCGATGGTCGCGCTTGTGTGAGGCGCTGTATTATGGCAGTGATGCGCCATGACATCCAACACCCGCCCGGTTTATCTCAAGCTGCGCGACATGATCGCGGCGGCCATCATTGACGGCACCTATCCGGAAGGTTCCATGCTTCCGTCGGTGCGCGCATTGGCCGCCGAACAGGGCGCCAATCCTCTGACTGTGGCCAAGGCCTATCAGCAATTTCAGCTTGATGGATTGGTCGAGGTTCAGCGCGGGGTGGGCATGATGGTGGCACCCGGCGCGCGGGCCTGGCTGCTTGATGCTGAAAAGAAACGGTTTTTGCAGAATGAATGGCCCGAGGTGCTGGCGCGGATCGCCCGGCTTGGGCTGCGCGTTAACGACCTGCTGGACAATACCGTCCCCTCTGCCTGAACCGCCGCGGCGGGATCATCGCCGGCCAAAGGCGCTCCACCGTAATGCACCTAGGGGCGCTATTGTACAAAGTCTTGAACTTCTGTACATAAAAGCTTCCGAGCCGGGCAAAAAGACTCGCGCCGGAGAGAGGTTGTTTGATCGGTCGGGCCATTGGAATGGGACCGCGGCCCAGAGGGGGTATATTCATGATCAGATCTGAATTGTTGCAGGCGCTGGCCAAGGCTAACCCCGAATTGCGCACCGACGATGTGGAAAAGATCGTCGATGTGTTTTTCGATGAAATCGCCCAGCGTCTGGCCGAAGGCGGCCGGGTGGAACTGCGCGGGTTTGGCGCCTTTTCGACGCGCGAACGCGATCCGCGAAAGGGGCGCAATCCGCGCACCGGCGAAGCGGTGGACGTGCCGGGCAAGAAAGTGCCCTTCTTCAAGCCGGGCAAGGAAATGCGCGCCCGGCTCAATGTCTGAACGGGCATAATCGCCTGGTGATGTAAAAGGCGCAGGCTGTCCGCGGGGGGGCAGGCCTGCGCTTTTTATTGGTGCGGCGCGGGCCGGCATCGGGCCCCCTTGCCGTTTGCCCGCCGATCTGCCAGAGCCGTGGCCTGCCTTGCGGACGTGGCGGAATGGTAGACGCCAGGGACTTAAAATCCCTTGAGCTTTGCTCGTGCGGGTTCGAGTCCCGCCGTCCGTACCAGTGCAGATGCGCATATGGGGTCGGGGTGATGCGGTGAACGAGCAGGCAGGCGGCCCAGAGGCGGGCGATCCAGTAGCGGGCGTTCCGGCAGACGGCAGGGCGGTGGATGTCTCGATCATCATGCCCTGTCTCAACGAGATTCAGAGCCTGCCGCATTGCATCGCCAATGCCAAGGAGGCCGCGCACCGAATCGAGGTGGCCTATGGGCTGAAATCCGAGATCGTCATCGCCGACAATGGCAGCACCGACGGATCGCAGGCCTATGCCACGGCGCAGGGCGCGCGCGTGGTGGCCGTACCCCGGCGCGGCTATGGCGCGGCGCTGATCGGCGGGTGCGAAGGGGGCCATGGCCGCTATCTGCTGATGGGCGATGCGGATGGCTCGTATGATTTCAACGATGGCGTGGCCATGATCGGGCAACTGGTCGAGGGCGCGGACCTGTGCATGGGGTCGCGCTTTGCCGGGGGCATTGCCAAGGGCGCGATGCCATGGAAGAACCGCTATATCGGCAATCCGGTGCTGACGGGCATTTTGAACCTGTTTTACCGCAGCGGGATCGATGACGCCCATTGCGGCATCCGCGCCATCACGAAACGGGCGTTTGAAGAATGCGCGCTCTCCTCGACCGGCATGGAATTTGCCAGCGAGATGGTGATCAAGGCATCCCTGCGCGGGCTGCATATCGAACAGGTGCCGGCCAAGCTGCAACCCGATCTGCGCGACCGGGCGCCGCATCTGCGGCCCTGGCGCGATGGGTGGCGGCATTTGCGCTATCTGCTGATGCTCTCGCCCACATGGGTGTTCGGCGTGCCCGCGATGATCGCGATGCTGGCGGCGGTGGCGATTCTGGGCGTGGCGATGGGCTTTGACATGGGCTGGCTGGCGGGCAATCCGGTGGTGGGGGCGGGCTGGACGATTCTGGCCGGGTTTCTGCTGACGGTGGGCCATTTCGCCGCGATCATGGCCATGGCCACGCATTTCTATGGCGTGCGCACCGGCTATCGCGATCTCAACAACTGGTTCGACCGGTTCAGCCCGATATTGACGCTCGAACATGCGCTGGTGCTGGGGCTGGGGCTGATGGTGTTTTCGGGCGCGGCCCTGACGGTGATCGGCATCAACTGGCGGGCGGGGGGCTATCTGCCGCTGCCCTCGGTGCTGCCGCTGGTGGTGGCGGCGGCGGCGGGCGCCATCGGGGTGCAGACCGCGCTGGGCGGGTTTTTGCTGGCGATCATTGCGGGCCATGATGCGGCCTTTGTGCCGGGTGAGGAAGATCTGTGATGCATGACGCGCGCCGCGTTTCGCCCTCGATGTGGCATACCGACTGGCTGCAACTGGGGCCTTTGTCGAAACTGATCCGGGCGCAGGCCGAGCGTTTGCCCAAGGGGGCGAGCATCGTCGATCTGGGCTGTGGGGATATGCCCTATGCCTCGCTGCTGCGCGGGTTGGGGCTGGATTATCGGCCCGCCGATATTGACGCGGACGCTGTTGCCAAGGGCAAGCTGCCGATCGGGCCGGACGGGCGGGTGCCTCTGCCCGATCACAGCGTGGATGCGATCCTGTCGGCGCAGGTGCTCGAACATGTGCCCGATTTGGACGCCTATTGCGCGGAAATCCGCCGCTTGCTGAAACCGGGCGGCACGCTGATCCTGTCCACCCATGGCAGTTGGTTTTATCACCCCCACCCGGAGGATCACCGCCGCTGGACCCGCACGGGTCTCGCGCTGGATCTGGAAACGCGTGGGATCAAGGTCGAGGAAATGCATTCGATCTGCGGCCCGCTGGCCACCACGACGATGATCCGGCTGACCGCCTTTGCCTTTGTGCTGAAGAAAGTGCCGGTGATCGGGCCGATGATCGCGGGCGCGCTGGCGGTGGTGATGAATGCGCGCGCCGTGGTCGAGGATGCGATCACGCCCGCCCAGATGCGCGATGACAATGCCTGCGTCTATCTCGTGCGGGCGCATGTCGCGGTATGAGTTTGCGTACCGGGCTGGCCTATGGTTTTGTCGCCGCCACCTGCCTTGCCCTGCATAATGGCGTGATGATCGCCACCGATTGGGCGATGCGGGGGCGGGGGCCGCTGGCCATCTCCAGCCTCGGCTTTGCCCTGTCCTTCATTCTCGTCTCGTTGGTGGGCTATGCGCTCCACTCGCATCTGACCTTTCGTGAACCGATGAGCCTTGGCCGCTATGGCCGCTATGCTTTGGCCATGAGCACCAACACGCCGCTGGCGCTTGGGCTGACATGGGTGCTGCGCGGGCCGGTGGGGCTGGCGATGGTCTATGCTGCGCCTTTGGCATCCTGTCTGATGGTGGGGATGAATTTCCTGCTCTCGCGCTGGGCGATTGTTCGCAAGTAAGGTTTGCCTCCGGCGGGCAAAGGGCGGGGGCCCTTTGCAATCCCGTTAATGGGGTGGCGCTTCGGTTCGCAGGAATGCGGATGGGGGATGGTTTTTAAAGCCTGCGGCGCTTTTGGCGCTACTTTGCCGCGCCGCAGGCTTTATCGGTAATCGTTTGAGCACTTCGTTGTCCGACCTACCCCCACCCCAAAATGGGATTGCAAAGGGACAAGTCCCTTTGCCCGCCGGAGGCCCTTCTTTCCTCCTGTAAAACCGGCTACCCCACCCTCATGCACATCCTGATGGTCAGCCATTTTTTCGAAAGCCACCTTGGCGGGATAGAGCGCGTGGCGGGCCATCTCTCGCGGCGGATTATCGCGCAGGGGGCGCAGGTGACATGGACGGCCAGCGCGCAGGATGTGGCGCCGGTTGATATTCCCGCGATCGCGCTGTCCTGCATCAATCCCACGGAAAGGCTGACGGGCCTGCCCATGCCGATTCCGGGGCCGGGGGGAATCGCGGCGCTGTGGCGGGCGGTGGGGCGCTCCGATGGGGTGGTGGTGCATGATGCGCTGTATGTGACCTCGATATTGGCGCTGGTGATGGCCCGGATGCGGGGGCGGCGGGTGGTGCTGATCCAGCATATTGCGGGCATTCCCTTTGCCTCGGCGGTGATGAGGGGTGTGATGGGGCTGGCCAATGCCGTCGTGACGCGGCCGATGCTGTGGGCGGCGGACCGGCTGGTGTTCATCTCGGACACGGTGCGGCGCGATCTGTTGGGCGATCCGGCTCGGCGCGATTATGCCTTGTTGTTCAATGGTGTGGATGGTGAGGTGTTCACGCGCATAGGTCCGGCGGCGCAGGGCTTGCCCGCGGGCCAAAGGCGGGTGCTGTTCGTGGGCCGCTTTGTTGAAAAGAAGGGCCTGTCGATCCTGCGCGCGGCGGCGGCGATGCGGCCCGACATCAGCTTTCTGTTGGCGGGGGCAGGGCCGATCCGGCCTGCGTCATGGGGCTTGGCCAATGTCCATGATCTGGGGCCGCAAAGCCCTGCGCAATTGGCCGCTCTCTATCGCAGCGCCGATTGCCTGCTGCTGCCCAGCGTGGGCGAGGGCTATCCGCTGGTCATTCAGGAGGCGATGGCCTGCGGGCTGCCGGTGATCTGCGGCGCGCCCACCCATCTGGCCGACCCGGAGGCTGGGCAATTCCTGCGCGGGGTGGCGGTCGATCTGGCCGACCCGCAGGGCAGCGCCGCGCGCGTGGCCGCGATGCTGGATGCGCCGGGCCTGACGCTGCCCGAACGCGCCCGGATGGCGGCATGGGCGGCCGATCGCTATTCGTGGGGGGCCATGGCGCGTTCGGTGATGGGGCTTATGGCAGGCTGATCACCTTGCATCCGGCATCGGTAAACTCCTGCGTGTGCCATGCGCGGCGGCGGGTGGTGGTGCGGCCCGGCATCATGTTGAGCGCGCGCCCTATACCGAAATAGAAGCTGCGCGCGGGCAGGGCCACCGTTTGCCCATGGGCGCACAGGCGCGGGGCCATCTCTTCCAGATCGTCATAGCCATATTCGATCAGCCGCAGCGGACGGTTCGACAGATCGGGCCGGTTGATCCCCAGATCGAGCGCGAGCGGTGCGTCATAATTGCCGATGATGATGTAATCGGCATGAACCGTATCGATCTTCGCGCTGGCATCGGCAAAGGCGCCATAGAGGCGGTGGGCAAACCACCCCTGCATCGGGATCAGCACCACCAGCGTCAGCCCCGACAGCGCCACCATTCCCCCGCGCAGCCGGTCGCGCCATGCATCACCCAGCCGTTGCCAGCCCAGCGCGCCCAGCAGCGCCACATTGCCCAGCATCGGGTGCAGATAGCGATAGCCAAAGCCATGGCCCTGATAGGGCAGGATCAGCCCCATCACCACGACCACCACCACGATCCCGCCCAGCAGCGCCAGCACCCGCCCGTCGCGCCGCCCGGCCCATGCGCCGATCGCCGCCAGCACCCAGAGCGCGGGATGCGTCCATGCCACCATGCGCAGCAGATTGGCCGCCATCAGCGTGCCATTGTCGCTGTTCTGCGCCAGCGTTTCCATCAGGCGCGAGACATAATCGCTGCCCGCCTCGACCAGCACCGAATCGGGCCCCCGCACCGCATCAAGCGTAATATGCGGCCACCACAGCCAGAACAGGCCGACCGCCAGATAGGCCCCGACAAACAGCGCCAACCGCCCCCAGCGCCTTTCCCACAGCAGGAGCGCCAGCCATGGCGCCACGAACATCGGATGAAACAGCGGTTGGTGCAGCCCCGTGGCCGCAAAGCCCACCGCCAGCGCCGCCAGATCGCCGCGCCGCGTATCGCGCAGGAACAGCCACAGCCAGACCAGATTGAAGGCCAGATGGGCGGGCATGGCAAAGCGGCTCATGGCCGAAAACAGCACCTGACCCGAGAGCAGGAACAGCGCCATCATCACCGCCAGCGCATCCTGATCCGGCCCCAGCAGCCGCCGCCCCACGCGCCACAGCGCCAGCACCGAAACCGCCATCAGCAGCGGTGTCTTGAGCGGGCCGAGCAGCGCTTCCAGCATCGCATTGCCGGGCAGATAGGTCGACACCCATGCCGCAGGCCGCGCCAGCGGCATCATGAACAAGGTGTTGAGCGCGGGAAGATCGCCCCGCCATTCCACCGGCACCGGCCATGCCAGACGCCCCGCGCGATAGATCGCCGCATCGAAACTGACCATCTGTTCGTCGCGGCTGAGATCATAGCCCGACAGCACCAGATAATGCCCCGCCAGCGCCACCAGCGCGGCCATCGCCGCCAGCCCCCATACCGCCTGTGTTTCGATCCGCCATGCGCGCACCAGCGGCCAGCGCCGCAGCGCCACCGCCGCCCCGGCCCATGCCCAGAGCATCGCGAGCAGCAGCCATTGATCCTGCAACTTGCGATAGAATACGGTGATTTCAGGATGGGCGGGCGGCGCGGCCAGCCACAGGCCCGCCACCACCAGCGCCCACCCCACCATCAACGCCAAGAGCCATCGGCCTCCCGGCGCGGCATCCTTGCCCATTCATCCCGCCTTGTATTACCCAACCCTTCCGTATCCTGCCCCAGCGCGCGGCAAATGGCCAGTGGGCGCTTGCCGCCGGGCAAATAGGCATATTTGCGTGGATCAAAGAGGCTGCTTAACGATTTGTTGGCCATTTTCCTTCACCCCAAAAGGGGACGGAAATTGGGGAATCAGATGGTTGTTGGCGGCCTTGAAACGGGTGGAGCGGGCAAAGGCGCGATGGTCGATGTGGCGATCATCGGCGCGGGTCCGGCCGGGTTGACGGCGGCCTATCTGCTGACCAAGGCGGGCATGAGCGTGGCGGTCATCGAAAAGGACGAGCGCTATGTCGGCGGCATTTCGCGCACGGTCGAGCATCAGGGCTATCGCTTCGACATCGGCGGCCACCGGTTTTTCTCCAAATCGCAGGCGGTGGTCGATCTGTGGAACGAGATCCTGCCCCATGATTTCATCCAGCGCCCGCGCATGAGCCGGATCTATTACGAGGGCAAATTCTACTCCTATCCGCTGCGCGCGTTCGAGGCCCTGCGCAACCTGGGCCTGTGGCGCAGCGCGGCCTGCATGGCGAGTTTCGCGCGGGCCAAGGCTTTCCCGCGCAAGAGCGTCAAATCCTTTGAGGACTGGACCGTCAACCAGTTCGGACAGAAACTGTTCTCGATCTTTTTCAAGACCTATACCGAAAAGGTCTGGGGCATGCCCTGCGACGAGATGAGCGCCGATTGGGCGGCGCAGCGGATCAAGGGGCTGTCGCTCTGGGGCGCGGTGGTCGACGGGCTGAAGCGTTCGCTGGGCCTGAACAAAGGCCCCAATGACGGGATGGCGACCAAGACGCTGCTGGAAAGCTTCCGTTATCCCCGCCTTGGGCCGGGCATGATGTGGGAGGCCGCGCGCGACCATGTGATCGCCAGCGGGCGCGGGCAGGTGCTGATGGGCCATGCGCTCAAACAGCTTTCGCAAGGGCCGGACGGGCAATGGCGCGTCTCGGCCGGCCACAGCGGCGGGGAAACGGTGATCCATGCCGCCCATGTCATTTCCAGCGCGCCGATGCGCGAACTGGCATCGCGCATCCATCCTCTGCCCGCCAGCCTGCCCGAGGCGATGGAGCTGAAATATCGCGACTTCCTGACCGTGGCGCTCAAGATCCGGTCAGAGGATCTGTTCCCCGACAATTGGATCTATATCCATGATTCCAAGGTTCAGGTCGGCCGCATCCAGAATTTCCGCAGCTGGTCGCCCGAAATGGTGCCCGAGGCGGGTGTGGCCTGTGTGGGTCTGGAATATTTCTGCTTTGAGGGCGATGGCCTGTGGTCGCAAAGCGATGAGGATCTGATCACGCTGGCCACGCGCGAGATGGAGATTCTGGGCCTTGTGCGCGCAGAGCAAGTGATCGGCGGGGCGGTGGTGCGTCAGGAAAAGGCCTATCCGGTCTATGACGAGACCTATGCCGAACATGTCGCGGCGATGCGGGCCGATCTTGAGGCGCGCTTCCCCACGCTGCATATGGTGGGGCGTAATGGGATGCACCGCTACAACAACCAGGATCACGCGATGATGACCGCGATGCTGACGGTGGAAAACATCAAGGCGGGCAAGCGGATCTATGACATCTGGCGCGTGAACGAGGATGCCGAATATCACGAGGCGGGCGATGAGGGGGCGCAGCGCGAGGCCGTCCGGCCCGCCGCGAGTCCAACGCCGGATCAGGTTGCGGCGCTGGCTTCGATGCGCGATGTGCCCCGGCGGCTGGTCGGCAACAAGCGATCCGGCGACAAGCGGCGCGCGGCCTGATGCGATCCCTCTTGCCTGTCCTCTTGGGGGCGCGGGCGCTGCGCTATCTGGGCGTCAGCGTGGCGGCGCTGGGGGCGGATATGGGGGCATTCGTGCTGTTGCTGCATATGAACATGCCCCCTGCGGCGGCTTCGGTTCCCGCCTATGGGCTGGGGGTGGGGCTGCATTGGTGGCTTTGCGCGCGGGTGGTGTTTGAGGCGGCCGAAGGCGCGGCGCGCCGGGTGCAGAAGGCGCTCTTTGCAGGATCGGCGCTGGTCGGGCTGGGCCTGACGGCGGCGATCGTGGGGATCGGCGCAAGGGCCGGTTTCGATCCGCGCATGGCCAAGATCGCGGCGGTGGGGATCAGCTTTATCGCCACATGGCTGCTGCGCTCGCTGGTGGTGTTCAAGCCCCGTCCGGCGGCGGCATGAGGGGCGACATCCGCGATTTTTTCAAACGCGTCGCGCTGGCCTATGGGCTGGTGGTTTTGCTGTTGCTGCTGACCAATGCGGGGGGAATCGCGGCGGGGCGTTTCCCCGATCCCGATGATGCGCTGCGGCTGGTCGAATTGCGCGACTGGCTGGGCGGGCAGGGCTGGTTTGATGTGACCCAGCACCGGATCGATCCGGCGCATGGCGGCGTGGCGATGCATTGGTCGCGGATTGTCGATGTGCCTTTGGCGGCGGTGGTGCTGGTGCTGCGGCCCCTGTTGGGGGGCCAGGGGGCCGAGATGGCTGCCATGCTCGTCGTGCCGATGGTGACGCTGGCCGTGGTCATGGTGCTGGTGGCGCGGGTGGCGTGGGAAAGGCTGGGGGCCGAGGCGGCGACGCTATCCTGCCTGACGCTGGCCATGTCGGTGCCGGTGGTGACGCAGATCCGCCCCATGCGGATCGACCATCATGGCTGGCAGGTGGCCGCCGCGATGTTGGCGCTGCAAGGGCTGATGACGCGCCACGCGCGGATCGGCGGGTGGATTTCGGGGGCGGCGCTGGCCATCGGCCTGTCGATCAGCCTTGAAGGGTTGCCGTTGACGGCGGTGTTCGGCGCGCTGGGGGCGTGGCGTTGGCTGAGACCGATGCGGAGCACCGGCCCAGCCCGCGCGGCGCTTGAGCGTCTTCAAGTTGCTGATGCGTCAGCACCCTTGCCGCCTGCAAAGAACGTGGGCGAAACGAAATATTGGCTGGCGCATTTCGCCACAGCACTGGCGGTTGTCTCGCTGGCCTGTTTCGCGGCCACGCGCTGGGGCGATTGGGCGCAGCATTGCGATGCCGTTGCCCCGGTGCATCTGGCGATGTTCGTCTGGGCGGCTGTCGTTCTGCGCGTGTGGCGCGGCCCGGCGCTGGTGGGGTTTGCCATCACGGGCGCGGGCGCGCTGGCGCTTTATTTCGGCCTTGCCCCGCAATGCCGGGGGGGCAGCTTCAACATGCTGGACCCGCTGGTCCAGCGCCTGTGGTATCAGCAGGTGGCCGAAGGGCTGCCGGTCTGGCGACAGGATTGGGCGACGGCATTGCAGACCGTGGTGCCGCCCTTGTTTGCCCTTTTCGCCTGCGTCGGGCTGATCCGGCGCAGCGCGGGCGAAGAGCGCGTGTGGTGGCAGGAATATACGCTGATCCTTGGCGGGGCGCTGGGCGTGGCCGTGCTGGTGACGCGGGCCGGAGCGGTGGCGGGGGCCTTTTCGGCGGTGCCGCTGGCCTGGCTGGTGGGCGAATGGCTGGTGCTGGCGCGGCAGGGGCGGCCGGTCGCGCTGCTGGGGATCGTGGCCGCGATGGTGCCCTCGGCGCCGATCACGCTTTGGGCCATGGTGCCGCATCCGGCGTCCTCCCCGGCGCCTGCCACCGCCCGGCAGGTTTCGGCCTGCGAGGCGCGGCGCCATGCCGCTGTGCTCAACGCCATGCCGCAGGGGACCGTTCTGGCCCCGCTCGACATCGGGCCCGATCTCCTGCTGGGCAGCCGGGACAGTGTGCTGGCCACCGGCCATCATCGCGGCGCGCGCGGGATGCATGATGCGATCGCCGCCTTTGTCAGCCCGCCTGATGCCGCGCAAGCCATCGTCCGCGCCAATCACATCGCCTATGTCGCGCTCTGCCCCGATCTGGGCGAGCCGCAGATCTATGCCCGTGAGGCGCCCCATGGGCTGGCGGCCGATCTGCTGGCCGGGCGGGTGCCGTCATGGCTGGCGCCGGTGCGCGCGCAGGGCGAGGGCCTGCGGATCTGGCGCGTGCGCTAGAGCATTTTCAAGATGACCGGAACCGGTCATCGGCTCGGAAAATGCGGCATTCAACGCCCTAGGCCGGGATGAACTTCATCGCCGCCCCGTTCATGCAATAGCGCAGCCCGGTGGGGCGCGGCCCATCGTCGAACACATGGCCCAGATGGCCCCCGCATTGCGCGCAATGGACCTCGGTGCGGGCATAGCCCAATTCGTGATCGGTGCTGGTGCCCACCGCGCCGTCGAGCGGGCGCCAGAAGCTGGGCCAGCCTGTGCCCGAATCGAATTTGGTGAAGGAGGCGAAAAGCGGGTGATTGTCCGCCGCGCAGACGAAGGTGCCCTTGCGATGTTCCTTAAGCAAAGGCGAGGTGAAGGGATATTCGGTCTGTTTGCCGCGCAGGATATTATACTGCGCGGGCGTCAGCCGTTTGCGCCATTCGGCATCGGGCAGGGTCAGCGGAAAAGCCGCCCATGCCCGCGTCGGGATCAGGGCGGCACCGGCAAGGCCCAAGGTCATCTGGCGTAGAATCTGGCGACGGGTGGGGCGCATGGCAAATCTCCCTTTACCCCTTATACGTGGGCGAAAGGGAGAAAGTTTCAAGCGTTCACTTTTTTCCGCGCAGCGCCGCGATCAGGCCCCGTTTTTGCCCCGCCCCCTGCGGCCCGCTTTTCATCACCCGTTTGCGGAACAGCGCCGCCCCGCCGCGCACAAAGATCGCCACCCAGAGCGCCTGCCAGCCCAGCGCGATCAGATGCGGCCACAGATCCTCCTGCATCGCCGCGCGCGCCAGCATGGCAAAGGGCGAGGAAAAGGGCACCACCATCGCCGCGATCTCCACCCCCGAACCGGGGCGCGCCATCGCATAGGAGGCGAAGAAGAACACCATCAATTGCCCCATCGTCACGGGCATGTTCAGCGTCTGGATCTCGCGCACCGAATTGGCCATCGACCCGATCGCCAGAAAAATCGAGCCCAGCACCAGATAGGCCATGGCAAAATAGGCCACCCCTAGCACGATGAACAAGGGCCAGCCCAGAGCAGGCGTCACCAGTTCGGGAATATGCACCCAGCCCAGCATCGAGAGCACCGCCCCCGACAAGGCCCAGACCCCGATGCCGACAAAGCTGATCGCCAGCATGGCAAAGAGCTTGCCGAAGAACACCGATTCCATCGGAATCGCGGCGGCCAGTATCTCGATGACCTTATTGCCCTTTTCCTCCATCAGATTGGACAGCACCATGCCCGCCAGCAGCATGGTCAGAAGAAACAGCAGCGTCTGCCCCCCCTGCGCGGTCAGCACGCGATTATGCGCCTGCGCGGCGGTGGAGGTGGCCGTGGGGGCCAGCGCCACATCGGGCAGCACATCCGGCCCATGGCCCGTGGCCCTCGCCGCGATCAGCGAGACCGCGCCCTGCCATGCGGCCAGACGACCCGGTGTGCCGGTCAGCACGGGCGCGCGCGCCGTGCCCGAAATGATGGCCGAGAGATTGCCGCCATTGATGCTCTTATCCGCCAGCGCCCCGCGCGGATCGGCTTTTTCGCCCGGACGCAGCCGCGCCACCACCACCAGATCGGGCAGATCATCGCGCAGCGCCGGTTCGAGCGCATGGCGCGCGGTCAGCATGGCGTCGATATCATTGCCCGCCATCATCAGGCCGATTTGCGGCGTATCGACGGCATTTTCGACATGAGCGCCGATGCTGCCCGCCATGGCCCCCACAAACAGCGGAAACAGCGGCCCCAGCAGAAAGAAGATGAAGCTGCGGCTCCACAGGATAGCGACGAAATCACGCCGGGCGACGACAAAGGCACCCGCAAGCGTGGAAAGCCGGCCTTTATGGATCATGCCGCTTCCTCCTGCGTGGGTTGGCCAAGGGCGCGGGCGGCGGCCTCTCCGGCAATGGCGACAAAGGCGTCATGCAGCCCGGCCCGCTCGATCGAGAGCGAGAGAATACCCGCCTCGCCCTCGATCAGCGCGCGCAGCAAAGGCTCGACTCCGGTTTCGGGCAGGGGGAAGGACCACAAGGCGCCTTCATGTCGCGCATCGGGCGGCAAAGCGGCGCGCCATGGCCCTTGCGTCTGGCGGGTTTCAAGGCGGACCTGCGCCGGGATGCGGTCGCGCGCCACGTCCACCGGCCCGGCAAAAGGCACCCGGCCCCCCGCGATGATCGCCACCTCGTCGCACAATCTTTCGGCATGGGCGATGACATGGGTGGAAAAGATCACCGTGGTCCCGCCCGCCGCCAGCGCGCGGATCATCTTTTCCAGCTTGCCCTGATTGAGCGCATCAAGGCCCGAAAAAGGTTCATCGAAAATCACCAGATCGGGTTGATGGACCAGCGTGCCCAGGATCTGCACCTGTTGCGCCATGCCTTTGGAAAGCTGGCGGATCTGGCGGTCGATGGCATAGGAGAGGCCATGTTCCTCCATCATCGCCTTGCCGCGCCTGCGCCCCTCGGCCAGAGGCAGGCCGCGCAGCGCGCCCATAAAGGCGATCGCCTCATAGGTCTTCATCGTGGGATAAAGCCCACGCTCCTCGGGCAGATAGCCGATCCGGTGGGCCACATCATGGGGCCGGTCCGCGCCCAGAATGCGCCGCACCCCCGAATCGGGGTCTATAATGCCCTGAAGCATCCGCAGCGTCGTGGTCTTGCCCGCGCCATTGGGGCCAAGGATGCCGTAGATCGCCCCTTGCGGAACCATCAGATCGACCCCATCGACGGCGGTGAACCCGTCAAAACATTTGACGAGGCCGCGCGCCTCAATGGCCCAGTCATTGCTCAGCACTTGCGGTTCCCCTAAGCGTCTTTGGCCTAACCCTTAGCAGGATCTAGCCTCCCCTTGCTTAACAATGCCATCCCCTCTCTGCAAAAAGCGTTGGGTGAAGAAGCCGCGCGTCTGGGCTTTGCGGCCTTTGGCGTGGCGGGCGCGCAGGAGGATGAGGCGCGTGCGGCCCGCCTCGAACAATGGCTGGAAGCCGGGTCCTATGGTCAGATGGGCTGGATGGCCGACCGTTTGCACCACCGCCGTTCGCCGCAAGGATTGTGGCCCGAGGCGCAAAGCGTGATCGCGCTGGGCATGAGCTATGCGCCCGCCCATGATCCGCTGGCGCTGGCGCAGGTGGGCGAGCGGGCGCGGATCTCGGTCTATTCGCAGGGGACCGATTATCACGATGTGGTGAAAAAGGCGCTGAAAGCTCTCGCCCGCTGGCTGGTGGATGCGGCAGCGCGGGCCGGGCTGGGGCAGATCGGCGTCAAGGTCTTTGTCGATACCGCCCCGGTTATGGAAAAGCCGCTGGCGGCCGCCGCCGGCATCGGATGGCAGGGCAAGCACACCAATGTCGTCAGCCGCGAGCATGGCTCATGGCTGTTTCTGGGCGCGATCTATACCACCATCGCGTTTGCACCCGATACGCCGGGGCGCGACCGCTGCGGATCATGCCATGCCTGTCAGGACGCCTGCCCCACCGGCGCCTTTCCCGCGCCCTATCAACTGGATGCGCGGCGCTGCGTGTCCTATCTCACCATCGAGCATAAAGGGCCGATCCCGGAGGAATTCCGCGAGAGCCTGGGCAATCGCATCTATGGCTGCGACGATTGCCTCGCCGTATGCCCATGGAACAAATTTGCCGATGCCGCCGCGCGCAACCGCGCCTTCCTGCCCCGTGCCGAACTGGTCGCGCCGCGCATCGGCGAACTGCTGGCGCTCGACGATGCCGGGTTTCGGCAGCTCTTCTCCGGCTCGCCCATCAAGCGGATCGGGCGCAACCGCTTCGTCCGCAACTGCCTCTATGCGGCGGGCAACAGCGGGGATGCGGCGCTGATCGGGCCGGTGGAGGCTTTGCTGGGCGATGAGGATGAGGCGGTGGCCGAGGCGGCCTTGTGGGCGTTGGGGAGGTTGGGGTAGGTTTGGAGGGTTTATGCCTCCGGCGGGTTAAGGGCGGGGGCCCTTAACAATCCCGATAATTGTGGTGGTGGTTGGCGGGGGTGATGAAATTAAAGCCTGCGGCGCGGTGGGTTCAGGCCATTCCGCGCGGCAGGCTTTAAAATTCAGACATTGCGTCCGACACGAAACGTCAAACCCAAAACGCAACGCAGACAGTAACGGGAGCGCGAGGGACGAGTCCCTCGCATCACCCCTTTCCCTAAACCTCACCGCATCAACAACCCCCGCGCCTGCCCGGCAATCTGGGCCAACAGGGCGGGCGTGGTGGGCACGACCTTGCGCGCCCGCTCGATCATGCCGCCAAAGCGCGCCACGCCATCGGCCTGCGCGGCCAGCCAGTCATTGACCGCGCCTTGCGGATCGCCGCCGTTCCAGCGGCGCAGCGCATCCAGCCGCATCTGCTGGAAATCGCGGGCAAGGCCGCCCACCAGCAGGCGTTCCCATGGGTCGGAGGGCGAGAGGCGCGCGGCGGTGGCCTGCGCCCAATCGAGGCCCAGCGTTGCGCCAAGGCTGGTAAAGGCCTTGGCCAGCGAGACGGCTTCCAGCCCCGCGCCATGGGCCAGCGCCGCGATGCCCACCGCCCCGTCAAGGTCGAACAGGCGCACCACGCTGCTCAATTCCGCCTCATTGGCCCCCGCCACCGAGAGTTCGGCGCGCAGGCGGGCCGAACCGCTGCGCGCCTCGGACACCAGCAGCCCGTCGAGCGCACCGGCCAGTTCCTCCAGCGCCGGGGCCAGCGCATCGGCCAGCACCGAGGGGAATTCCTGCGCCGCACCCGCGCGCAGCAGGTCGGCCATATGCCCGCGCAGCGCATGGGCCGCCCGTTCAAACAGCAGGATACGCGCCGGTTCCTCCATCTGCCCGCTTTCGATATCGTTCCACACCGGCCCCATGGCGAACAGCCTTTCGGCGGCAAGGAAAGCGGCGGCCACATCGGCAAGGCTCACGCCTTCCTCTTCGGCCAGTTCGAAGGGGTGGATAAAGCCCATCCGGTTGACCAGCCGGTTGGCGATTCGCGTGGCCAGGATTTCCCGGCGCAGGCGGTGGTTCAGGATGTCCTCGCGGTACGTCTCGCGCATGGCGGGCGGGAAAGCGGAGAGCAGGTCCGCCTCCAGCCCCGGATCATCCAGCACGCCCGAGCGTTCCAGCGCATCCTGAAGCACCAGTTTGGCGCTGGAGAGCAGCACGGCCAGTTCGGGGCGGGTAAAGCCTTCCCCATCCTCGGCGCGGCGGTGGAACGTGTCGGCATCCGCCAGCCCCTCGGTGCGGCGGTCGAGATGGCCGCCATCCTCCAGCACCTCGATCAACCGAACATAGCCCGGCACGGCCGCCGCCCCGCCGCTTTCGGCAATGGACAGGCCCAGCGCCTGCAAGCGGTTATCCTCCAGCACCAGCGCGGCCACATCGTCGGTCATGCTGGAGAGCAGCGCCACGCGGCCATCCTCATCCAGCCGGCCCGCGCGCTTGGCGCTGGCCAGCGCGATCTTGATGTTGACCTCCTTGTCCGAGCAATCGACGCCCGCCGAATTGTCAATGAAGTCCGGATTGTCGCGTCCGCCAACCCCTTGCGCGCCATGCAGGCCATAGTCGATGCGTCCCGCCTGGGTGCAGCCCAGATTGCCGCCTTCGCCGATCACGCGGGCGCGCACATCGGCGCCGTTCACGCGGATCGCATCATTGGCCGGATCGCCCACATCGGCATGGGCCTCATGCGGGGCCTTCAAATAGGTGCCGATGCCGCCAAACCAGAGCAGATCAACCGGGGCTTTCAGGATCGCGGTCATCAGGCTGTCGGGATCGATGCTCTCGCCCTCGATGCCTAAAGCCTCGCAGATTTCGGGCGAGAGGGGGATCGACTTTTGCGTGCGCGGGAAAACCCCGCCGCCCTGCGAAATCAGGCTCTTGTCATAATCGTCCCAGCTTGACCGGGGCAGGGCGAAGAGGCGGCTGCGCTCCTCCCACGACTTTTCGGCGTCGGGCGCGGGGTCGAGGAAAATATGCCGGTGGTCAAAGGCCGCCACCAGCCGGATCGAGCGCGACAACAGCATCCCGTTGCCGAACACATCGCCCGACATATCGCCCACGCCCACCACGCGAATCGGGTCGGTCTGAACATCAATGCCCATTTCGCGGAAATGGCGCTGAACCGAAATCCATGCCCCGCGTGCGGTGATGCCCATCGCCTTGTGGTCATAGCCCTTGGACCCGCCGCTGGCGAAGGCATCGTCCAGCCAGAAGTCCTTTTCCGCCGCCAGCGCATTGGCCGTGTCGGAGAAAGTCGCGGTGCCCTTGTCGGCGGCGACCACGAAATAGGGGTCTTCGCCATCGAGCACCACCATGCCCGCCGGATGCACCACCGCGCCATCGACAATATTGTCGGTGAGCGAGAGCAGGGTGCGGATGAAGAGCTTGTAGCTTTCGCGCCCTTCATTGGCCCATGCGTCGCGGTTTTGCGCCGGGTCGGGCAATTGCTTGGGATAGAAACCGCCCTTGGCGCCGGTGGGCACGATCACGGCGTTCTTGACGCGCTGCGCCTTCATCAGGCCCAGCACCTCGGTGCGGAAATCGTCGCGCCGGTCGGACCAGCGCAGGCCCCCGCGCGCCACCGGCCCGGCGCGCAGGTGGATGCCCTCGACACGGGGCGAATAGACGAAGATTTCGCGCCACGGCAAAGGCTTGGGCAGGCCCGGCACAAGCGCTGAATCGAATTTGAAGGCCAGTGCCTCGCGCCCCGCATCGACAAAGGCATTGGTGCGCAGGCACGCATGAACCACCGCGCGGAAGGCGCGCAGCAGGCGGTCCTGGTTGATCGCGGTCACGCCCGCCAGCCCGTCGCGGATCGCCTCCTCGGCCAAGGCTTCGGCCTTGTCGCGGTCATCAATGCCGGGCTGATGGCGCGCGCGCAGCAGATCGACCAGACCCAGCGTGACCACCGGCGCGCCCAGCAGCGCGTCGACCGCCGTATCAATGCCATAGGACAGGCCGGTTTGCCGCAGATAGCGATAGAAGGCGCGCAGCCAGTTGGCCTCCCGCGCCGACAGGCCCACGCCCACGATCAGCCGGTTGAACCCGTCATTCTCGCCCGCGCCATGCAGCATCGCGGTCAGCGCATCCTCGATGATCGGTGCATGGCCCAACACCTCGCCCAGCGATTGCCCGCCGCGCAGCGTCAGCACGAAATCATGGATCGAACCCAGCGCCAGATCGCCCGATTCCAGCGTGGTGGGGATCGTATCGATCACGCGGAAGCCGAAATTTTCCAGCGCGGGCACGACATCGGACAGGACCAGCGAACCGTGACGCTGATAAAGCTTGAGGCGCAATTGCCCTTCCTCATCACCCGGCAGGCGATAGAGGCGCACGCCGCGCTGATGGGCCTCGTCATCGGGGGCGGCGGCGATGCGGCGCAGATGGGCGATGTCCTGCGCGGCCTCGGCCGGGCCATAAAGGTTGCGATAGGCGATGGGAAAGGCCCCGGCATAGCGCGCGGCGATGGCGGCGGCGCGGCCCGATTCCTCGGTGCGGGCGACCTCGACCTCGACCGCATCGCCCCATCCGCGCAGCATGGCGCGCAAACGGGCGTCGAGCGCCGCCTCATCGGGTTCAGGACAGCTCTTCTGGCCTTCATCCACCGACAGGGTAAAGCGCAACTGGGCCAGATTCGATCCCTCGACCTCAAGGCTCCAGTCGATCACCTGCCCCTGCGTGGCCTCGCTCAGCATCTGGGCGATCTCGTGGCGGACCTCGGTGGCCACCGAATCGCGCGGCAGCCAGACGAAAGCGTAAATGTGCCGTTCGAGCGGCGCGCAGACCAGCGCGATGCGCGGGCGCGGGCGGTCGATCAGACTCATCATGGCCAGCGCCACACGCTCCATATCGACATCGGTAAAGCCGATCATCAGATCATGGGGCAGGCTGGTCATCGCATGGGTCAGCACCTTGCCCGCATGGCCGTTGGGGCTGAACTCATGCTTTTCCAGCAGCGCGGAGAGCTGCGCGCGCATCAGCGGCACATGGCCTGGCGCGGTGGCCAGCGCGGCGCTGGTCCACACGCCCGCATGGACCGAGAGCGCGGCCAGTTTGCCCTCCTCGATCACGGGCAGGATGAACAGGTCGAGCGGCACCCGGCGGTGGACATGGGCAATACGGTTCGATTTGACGATCAGCGGCAGGCGGCCCGCCCCGCCCCGCGCCAGAAAATGATCAAACCAGGCAAAGCAGCGGGCATAGGCGGGCGCGGAGAGCAATTCCCACGTGCTCTTGCGGCAAATGCCCAGCGCGCCGGTCTGCGTGCCGTCACGGCGGCGCACAACATGGCCCAGTTGCGTCAGCATCCCGTCATTGAACCAGCGCAGCAGGGCCGCGCCCTCGGTCCGGTCCATCGCGTTCAAGGTGGCGGCATCATCGACCATCGCGCGCTGGATCGCGGGCCAATCCCCCACCGCCGCGCGCACATCGCCCAGCGTCACGCCCAGCGCCGCCGAAATGGCCGCGCGCGTCCGGGCGTCGGCCCGTGCGGTTTCCAGATAGACCATCGATTCGCGCGGGATGCCGGGGCCGTGATCATCGGGAATCTGCGTGATCTCGCCTCGCCCGTCGCGCAGCACCGGCACCACCGGATGCAGCAACCGGTCAATCACCAGCCCCTGCGCCGAAATCGTCGTGGCGATCGAATCGACCAGAAAGGGCATGTCTTCATTGACGATGGCGATGCGCATGAAACGCCCGCCCCCTTCGCGCGACACATTTTCGATGGAAAGCGCGGTCTGCGTCCTTTCCCGCCGCCCTCCGGCGGCCAGCAGGAAACGCGCCGCCGCGATCAGCCCGTCGGCGTCCAGATCGCCGTCGCCGGGCAATTGCGCCTCGGCCAGATGGCGGGCCAGCGCGGTTTCGCGCGGGTTGATCGCAGGGGTTTGGGAAGGGGATTCAGGCTTACGAGAAATTTTTGTCATTGTCGGACACACTCTCCCCCCGTGGCCGGGGATGCGGCCGGGGCAGGGGGGATTCCCGGCTGCCCGGGGCCTGTATTACGACTTGGTCTTGGTTCGCCCCATCCGGCCTAGCCATCAGAGGTTACGCATTTGTGTTATTTTATTACCGTGATGCCGCCAAGATGGGATTGCACTTATACACTTTATTTTCCTGCCGTTTGGGCCGGGGTCTGCGGGCCGATCTGCGCCAGATAGGCTTTTGCGCGCGCGCCGCTGTCCGAATCGGGGCTGGTCTTGATCACCGATTCCCAGCTCTTGCGCGCCGCGTCCTCATGGCCTGACAGCATGGCGATGACGCCCGCCTCCACGCCGATTTCGCCGTCGCGCGGGTCCAGTCTGGCGGCATTCTCGATCTGGACCTGCGCCTCGGGCAATTTGTTCATCCGGCGCGAGAGTGTGGCCGAGAGCAGCCAGACCTGCGCATCATCGGGCAAGGCGGCGCGCGCGTCGGCCAGCACCGGCTCGGCCTCGACCTGGCGGCCCAATGCAACCAGCGCGCGGGCGCGGTCCACCATGATCCCGCCCGCCAGCACCGGCCGCGAGGCCGTGCGCGCATCGGCCAGCGCCGCATCGAGCAGCGGCAGGGCGTCATCGGCGGCCCCCTGCGCCAGCGCGGCATTGCCCGCCATCGCGCCCGCCTGCGCGCGCCAGAGCGGATCGGTGGTGGCGTCATGGGCGGCGATGAAGGCGGCGCGGGCCGCGCTCCACTGCCCCTGCCGGGACAGAGCGCTGCCAAGGCAGACATTGGCCTGCGCGCGGGCGATCTCATGCTCCCTGGCCGCGTCCTTCACCCATTGGCGCGCATCGCTCAGCCCGCCTGCCGGATCGCTCTCGGCCGCATCCATGCATTTGCGGAAATGGCTGGTTTGCGTGGGCCAATCGAACACGATGCCGCGCGGGCGGGGCGCCACCGGGCGCGGCCGGTCGATCTGGGGCAGGTTCAGGCCCGCAATGCCCCCACCGTTGAGCGAGGAAGCCTGAGCAACGAGGGGGATCAGGAAAACAAGGGCCATGGGCGATCAATCTGCAAAAGTAGCAAGGGTGCGCAGCAGCAGGGCGATGTCCTCATCCCGGCTGAGACGATGATCGCCGCCTTTGACAAGGGTGAGCTGAACATCGCCCGAACGCAGCGCCCCCAGCAGACGATGGCCGATGGCGGGCGGGACATCGGCGTCCTCGATCCCGTGCAGCAGGCGGACGGGGGCGTCGATAGGGATGGGGCTGTCGAGCTGCAATTGCGATTGGCCATCGGCCCAGAAGGCGGCATGGGTGGGCGTTGGTTCGGGGCCATAGGGATTGGGTTCGAGGATGGTCTGCCCGGCGGCCAGCTGTGCCTTTTGCGCCTCGTCATAGCCCCAAGCGGTGAAATCGGGCGCGGCGGCAATGCCCACCAATCCGGCGATGCGGTCGGGGATCGCGCGGGCCACCAGCAGCATCAGCCATCCGCCCATGCTCGACCCCACCAGCACGACAGGCCCTGCGACATAGGCCGCGATGAGCGAGAGCACCTCGTCGCGCCAGCGTGAGAGCGTGCCATCGGCAAAATCCCCCGGCGATTGCCCGCATCCCGAATAATCCAGCAGCAGGCATGCTCGCCCGTTTGCCGCCGCCCAGTCGAACACCGCGCTGGCCTTGCTGCCCGCCATATCGGACATATAGCCGGGCAGGAAGAGGATGGTCGGCCCCGTTCCGGGCGTGTGGCGATAGGCGATGGTGCGGCCGTCCGGCATCAGATGAGTCTGGATCATGGCGCTTCAGATGGGCCTGTTTGGCGCGCAAAACAAGTTTCCCGGCCGACAGCGGGCGGGCGCCTTTGCTGTTGAGCCTTGGCCGCGCGGGCGCTAAGGGCTTGGCCCATGTCGACCATGCTCAAGATCACCCTTCCCGATGGCTCTGTGCGCGAGATGGCGCCGGGCTCGACCCCTGCGGATGTTGCCGCCGCGATTGGCCCTGGCCTTGCCAAGGCCGCGATTGCCGCGCGCATCGATGGCGAACTGGTCGATCTCACCCGAACTTTCGCGGGCGATGCGCAATTGGCGCTGGTGACGGGCAAGGACGAGAAGGACGCGCTGGAACTGGCGCGGCATGATTTCGCCCACGTTCTGGCCGAAGCGGTGCAGGCGCTCTTTCCCGGCACGCAGATCACCTTTGGCCCGGCGACGGATGACGGCTTCTATTACGATTTCGCGCCCAAGGACCGCCCGTTTACCGATGAAGACCTGCCCGCGATCGAGGCGGAGATGCGCAAGATCATCGCCGCCAACAAGCCGCTGCGCCGCGAGGTGTGGAGCCGCGAGCAACTGATTTCGCGCTGGAAGCAGCAGGGCGAGAGCTTCAAGGCCGAATGGGCCGCCGAATTGCCCGAGGATGAGGAACTGACGGTTTACTGGTCGGGCGACGACTGGCTGGATATGTGCAAGGGGCCGCATCTGCCCTCGACCGGCAAGCTGGACCCGGCGGCCTTCAAGCTGACCCGCGTGTCGGGCGCCTATTGGCGCGGCGACCAGAAGAACGCGATGCTCAGCCGCATCTATGGCACGGGCTGGCTCAACAAGAAGCAGCTCGATGCGCATCTGTTGCGTCTGGAAGAAGCGGCCAAGCGCGACCACCGCAAGCTGGGCGCGGAGATGGACCTGTTCCACCTGCAATCCGAAGCGCATGGCAGCGTGTTCTGGCACCCCAAGGGCTATCTCATCTGGCGCGAGCTGGAGGCCTATATGCGCCGCGCCATTGACGGCACCGGCTATCAGGAGGTCAAGACCCCGCAGGTGATGGACGCCAAGCAGTGGGAGCAATCGGGCCACTGGGGCAAATATCGCGAAAACATGTTCGTCATCCCCGACGAGGCGCCGAATACCGAGGACGATGGCCCCATCGTCTCCAAGGACGCCGACTGGATGGCCTTGAAGCCGATGAACTGCCCGGCGCATGTGCTGATCTTCCGTCAGGGCATCAAGTCGTACCGCGAATTGCCGCTGCGTCTGGCCGAAATGGGCTGCTGCCACCGCAACGAGCCGCATGGCGCGTTGCACGGCATCATGCGCGTGCGCCAGTTCACGCAGGACGATGGCCACATCTTCTGCCGCGAGGATCAGATCGTCGAGGAAGTGCGCGCCTTCTGCCAACTGGCCGACCGCGTGTATAAGGACTTTGGCTTCACCTATTCGATCAAGCTGGCGCTGCGCCCGGAAAAGCGTTTCGGCAGCGAGGAAATGTGGGATCTGGCCGAGACGGAGCTGCGCGATGCGGTGGTCAATGCCGGTTTGGCCACCGAGGAATACGGTTGGGAAGAACTGCCGGGCGAGGGGGCCTTCTATGCGCCCAAGCTGGAGTGGCATCTGACCGACGCGATTGGCCGGACATGGCAGTGCGGCACGATCCAGTCGGACCGCGTGCTGCCCGAGCGCCTCGACGCGGCCTATATTGCCGAGGATGGCGAAAAGCACCGCCCGGTCATGCTGCACCGCGCGATTCTCGGCTCGTATGAGCGTTTCATCGGCATCCTGATCGAACATTTCGCCGGGAAACTGCCGGTGTGGCTGGCTCCGGTTCAGGCGGTGGTGGCCACCATCGTGTCGGACGCCGACGATTATGCGCAGGACGCCGTGGCGCAATTGAAGGCGGCGGGCATCCGCGTGGAAAGCGATCTGCGCAACGAGAAGATCAATTACAAGGTGCGCGAGCATTCGCTGAAAAAGGTGCCTTATCTGTTGGTTGTCGGCAAGCGCGAGGCCGAGGAAGGCACTGTGGCGGTCCGCATTCTGGGCGAGCAGCAGCAGAAGTTCATGCCGCTGTCGGAGGCGATTGCCATGCTGAAAGGTGAGGCGACGCCGCCCGATCTGCGCTGATCGCGCGAAAATTTTTGCAGGACACGGGAACGGCGCCTTCGGGCGCCGTTTTTGTTTTTGCGAGCCCGTCGCAAAAAATCGCGCGGGGGGACTTGTGTTTCGCGTTATAAGATATATCTTGATTGCAACATAGCGATTCAGGAACAGGCTGCTCCATGATGACTTACCTCGAAATCCTGCGCCGCCGCCACCTGCCCTCCCACCTTCCGCAAAAGGGAAAAGCCATCATGAGCACCGACACCGCCCCCCGCCACCAAGTCACCCGCATGCGCTACGAAATCCGCCGTCGCACGCTGACCGTCCAGACCATTGAGGCGCTTGGCCCCAACATGCGCCGCATCACCTTCTCCTGCGATGATCTCAACGATTTCGCCAGCGCTTCGCCCGACGACCATATCAAGCTGTTCTTTCCCCAGCCGGGCGAGGAAAAGCCGCTGATGCGCGATTACACCCCCCGCCGCTTTGATACGGCCGCTGGCATGCTGGTCATCGACTTCGCCCTCCACGAGGCAGGCCCCGCTACGAAATGGGCCATCGAGGCCAAGTCCGGCGACACGCTGGCCATCGGCGGGCCGCGCGGCTCGGCGGTCGTACCCGATGATTTCGACTGGTATCTCCTGATCGGCGACGAGGCCGCGCTGCCTTCGATCGGCCGCCGCACCGAGGAATTGCGCGCGGGCGTCCCCGTTATCACCGCCGTCGTGGTCGATGGGCCCGACAGCGAGCAGGTGTTTGCTGCGAAATCGGCATGGCAGGGCCTGTGGGCCCATCGTGGCGCCGCGCAGAGCGGGGGCAAGGAAGACGCCGCCCGCCTGATCGCGGCCCTTGGCGGGGTGGATTTGCCTGCGGGTGAGGGTTTCGTGTTCATCGCGGGCGAAACCGAAATGGCGCGGGCGGTAAAGGCCTATGTCGTCGATACGCTGGGCCATCCGCGCGAATGGGTGAAGGCTGCCGGTTACTGGACGCGCGGGGTGGCCGACAGCCATGGGGGAATTGAGGATTAAGGGGTTTTAGAAGGTTTGCCTCCGGCGGGCAAAGGGCGGGGGCCCTTTGCAATCCCGTTAAGGGGGTGGCGCTTGGTTGGCGGCGGTGGGGTTTGTGGTTTTATAGCCTGCGGCGCGGCGACCTAACGCTGCTCGGCGCCGCAGGCTATAAAATCCGAAGGCTGCGTCCGACACCTGACGCCGAACCCATGACGCAACGCAGACAGTAACGGGAGCGCGAGGGTCTAGACCCTCGCATTTCACCCTTCTTCCTTACCGGCTTCCAATTCCTCAACCGTCCCCTTGAACCCCTGAGCAATCACATACCACTCCGACGAATCCTTCCGGCTCGCAGGGGGCTTGGCGTGCTTTACGGTTGTGAAATGCCGCTTAAGGATGTTCAAAAGCCCCGGATCGGTCCCGCCCGCAAAGACTTTCGCCACGAATGCACCGCCTTTGGACAGGTTATGCACAGCGAAATCCACAGCCGTTTCCACAAGGCCCATCGTGCGCAAATGGTCGGTCTGTTTGTGGCCCACGGTGTTGGCGGCCATGTCCGAGATCACCAGATCGGGCCGCCCGCCCAGCGCCTCCATCAGCGCGTCGGGGGCCTCGTCGGCCATAAAGTCCATTTCGAACAGGATCGCGCCCTCGATCGGGTCGGTGGGCAGCAGGTCGATGCCGACCACGCCCGCTTGCGGCGCGCGCTGGCGCACCACCTGTGTCCACCCGCCCGGCGCCACGCCAAGATCGACCACCCGCCGCGAGCCTTTCACCAGACCGAATTTATCGTCCAGTTCAATGAGCTTATAGGCCGCGCGGCTGCGATAGCCGTCCGCCTTGGCTTTCTTGACATAGGGGTCGTTCAACTGCCGTTGCAGCCAGCGGGCCTGCGAGGCGGTGCGCCCCTTGGTGTTTTTCAGTCGAGTGCCGGGATCGCGGCCGGAACGGCTCATGCCGCGTCTCCTTTGCTGTGTGTGATGCCGATCAGGCTGCGCAGGATGCCTTCACGGATGCCGCGGTCGGCCACGCCAAGGCGCGCCGCCGGCCATAGATCGAGAATCGATTCGAGGATAGCGCAACCCGCCACCACCAGATCGGCCCGCTCGCGCCCGATGCACGCCACTTCGCGCCGTCCGGCCACGCTCAGGCTCGACAGGCGCTGGCTGATCGCGCGCATGCTGGCGGCGGGCACGATGCAGCCGTCCACCGCGCTGCGGTCGTAATGGGGCAGGTCGAGATGCACGCTGGCCAGCGTCGTCACCGTCCCGCTGGTGCCCAGCAGGCGCAGGGGCCCCCCTTTATGCTCAAGGTGATCGTGGACCAGCCCTTCGCGCAGGGGGGCGATGCGCGCGGCAAAGGCGGCAAAGCCGTCATCGACCAGCGCGCGCATTTCGGCATAGCGTTCAGCCCGGTCCTGCGGCGAATCGAGCTCGGGCCGGCAGCTTTCGGTCAGCGAGACGACGCCATAGGGGATCGAGACGAAATCGCGGATCAGCGGCACGCCGCCATCATCCTGATGCTCGATCAACACCAGTTCGGTCGAACCGCCGCCGATGTCGAACACCAGCGCCGGGCCGGGGCCGGGCTCGATCAGGATATGACAGCCCAGGACCGCAAGCCGCGCTTCCTCGCGCGCCGAGATGATGTCGAGCGCAATGCCGGTTTCGCGGCGGACACGCTCAATGAACTCCGGCCCGTTGGTGGCCCGCCGACAGGCCTCGGTGGCCACGGAACGCGCCAGCGCCACGCCTCGGCGGCGCAATTTATCCGCACAGATCCGCAGCGCGCCCATCGCCCGCTCCATCGCGGCATCCGACAGGCGCCCGGTCTGCGCCAGACCTTCGCCCAGGCGCACGACCCGGCTGAAGGCATCGACCACCACGAAACTGTCGCCCGCAGGCCGCGCGATCAGCAGGCGGCAATTGTTGGTGCCAAGGTCGATGGCGGCATAGGATTGGCCAAACGGCCCGTGAAAATAGGTCGAGGGCCGGGGCGCGGTGCCTTCGGGCGCCTTGGCGCCGGACTTGGCGGCATTGGGTGCTTTCTGGGGAAGGCCCGATTTTGGGGGATTGGCGGCCTTGCCCGGAACGGCTCTGGCCGCCGCGCCGCGTTCGCGCGCCTTTGCCCCGCGCCTGCGCCTTGCGCCGCGCCGCGAGGTGGGGGGCGCCGTCGCCCCGGAATTGCTCTGCTCCGCGGGCACGACTGCGCCTTCGGGCTTGCCGCCGGTTACGTCTACTCTCTGGTCCTTGCGCGGGGCGGCAGCGCGACTCTTGCGTGCCCGGCGCCTTGCTTTTTCCCCGCGCCGTTGAACCTTTGCTGGCGTGTCCGGCGGAGTTTGATCCGCCATGTGTAATTCTCAAAAATCTGTGCCCCGCGAGATACGCGGGTAATGTTGCCCTCCATGCTAGCGCCGAGCGGCCTCCGGAGCAATGGCTGATAAGGAGGATTGTCGCATCGGGCCGGACGCGGCGCGGGGCGGGCCGCCGGTGGCCGCCCCGACGGACCGGCGATTCCAGCGCGCCCATGCGACTTGCCGCAAGTTGCCATGGGTCTGCATTTTTCCTCTTGACGCTTGTAATCTGTGGGTTTAGAGGCCCGCTCCACACCGAGATGATGCCCTGTCGTCTAATGGTAAGACTACGGATTCTGATTCCGTCTATCGAGGTTCGAATCCTTGCAGGGCATCCATTTTCCTAAACATTTCGGTTAACCTTCAATGGTTTGGCTTTGTGCCATGGCTAACTTTTTAGCTTGGTTAGCCATCACTTTGTCCATTGCAGCATCCGCACGGATGCCTCGGGTGCTGTCACCAGCGTAGCGCAGGTACTCTTTTTCGGTCTTGTGCCCGGTGATCGCCATGCCCTCTTCATTGGTGCATCCGGCCTCTCGGCATCGCCGTGCAGCAGACTTGCGAAGGCCATGTGCGGAGCAATGCGGCAGGCCCGCAGCTATTGCGGCCTTTTTTATCATGTTGGCAAAGCCCTTTGGGCTAAACGGTTCGCCGCTCTTGTTTTCCAGCAGCGTCATCTTGCCCAGCGGTCCAGCATCCAGAGCTTCCTGCAAAGGCGGCACGATCGGCACATCAACCGTTGCGCTGGTTTTGCTTTGGTCGAGCTGGATGCGGCCGCCCTCGATCGTCTTCCGGCTCATAAAGCGAACGTCGCCGCTTCGTTGTGCCCCATAGAGCAGTAGGGCGAATGCTAGGCGCGGTTTGGTGCCCAGCGGGTGAGTCGCTTCAAATGCTGCCAGCTCGTCCTCTGTCCAGCGGTGATAGCCTACTGTTTCGGCGCGCGGCGGCTTGGTATCTTTCACCGGATCGAAACTGAACGGAACCAGCTTTGAGCGGCGTGCCACGATGAACAGTTGGGCCAGAAGTTTGCGAAGGCGCGCGGCGGCGTGTGGTTTGCTGCGCATGGCATTCATCAAGCGGGCGATGCGGTCGGCATCAAAGCGGATGATGGGATCATCACCAAACTTTGCGCGAAAGCGCTCCAAAACACCGCGATAAACGGTTTGTGTGGCCGGGCGCAGATCCTGAAAGGCGTTGTCGCGGTAATAGCGGACAATCACGTCCGACACGCTACCGGGCTTGATGTTCGATACGCCGGGCTTGATCGGTTCGCCAGCGAGGCAGGCGGCATACTCGGCTTCAAATTCCTTGGTGCCCTGTTCTGCCTTGAAATAGTGCGTCGCATATCCCTTGCGACGAAACCGCCACCGGCTCTTCTGGTGGCGGTCTTTGAATGAAGAAACATAAAGGAAGCGTTGGGGTTTCATGATCCTCCGAAGGCATCAAGGCGGGCGTCCAAATCGTCGTTGTCGCTGGCGGGTGCTGGGACGGTTGGGCTGATTTCAACGGTTACGCTGCCGTCAGGAGCAAGGCGCCCACGTATGGCAACGCCTTCTTTGCAGGCGACTCGCGCCCATCTGCGCAGTTCCGATTCGGGAATGGCTGCACGGCGAGAAGGCTTCATTCGTCATCCTCCTCAAAATCGACTTCCGCTTGTGCGGCAATAATCAAGCCAAGTATCCAGCCGGGGACGCCTCTGCGAGCGGCGCGGATGATCCAAGGTTCGTAAGGCTGTTTCATGCGATTACCTCGCCTTGGCGCTGGGCGCGGGGGTTCCACCCTTCGACCTGGCGCACTTCGTCAGGGTCCAGAACCTTGGCGTCGAGGGCGATCTTGTGAGCGTTCCAGCGGGTTGCCGGATCGCCGCGTAGGAAGCCGGAAAGGTCCAGTTCCATTTCGAATGTGCCGGTCGAGGGGAAGACGCTGCGGGCAAATTCGGCCTCGATCTTGCGCGCCCAGGGCGACAGCGTAAACATCGCGAACCATCGGCCAGCGGTTTCCGAGTTGGTGAAGGTATTATGCGAATAGTCCTGCACCAGCGGCGGCGGGACTTGGAACAAGCGGCAAACTTCCTCGATGCCGAATTTCCGGGTTTCCAGAAGCTCGGCATCTTCCGGCGAAATTTGGGCCGGTGCCCAATCAAGCCCGGCGTCGAGAACACCAATCCGGCCCGCATTGCTTGGGCCTTGAAAGCGGGCGCTGAATTGTTCGCGAAGGCTCCGCATCGCATCGGGGCCAAGTGCGGCGGTGGCTTTGATAAAGCCGCTGGGCTGGGCGCCATTGTTCAGGAAGCTGCGCGCAAAGGCATTGCTAGCCTGTACCGCCTCGACTGCCTCTCGGGCGCGGGAAAGGCGCGAGCGGCCCACAAGGCCGTCATCGGTCCTATCGCGAAGGTGGATTACCTCGCCTTGCAGAAGGCGGCGAATATTGCCTCCCTTTGTGTCCAACACGTCGAAGGCCAGCTTTCCCGTGCTTAGTTGCACGACGCTGACATTCGCCCAAGGAATGAAACGCAAGCCCGAAAGGCTCCCATTGCCGCTACGCTGCACTTCGGCCAGCCCGTTGCCCATCAGCAAGGCGGACGCAACAAGATGCTCGATAAAATCGGGCCATGTCATGGCGTCATTCACGCCCAGCCGGGTAAGGCGGGTCAAAGGATGGTTCAGCGCTTCGACGCGGCTGTCACCATCGCGGCGATAGATCAGGGCGGGGATGCTGGCGAGCGAGGTGGCGATCACGGTGGAGCAAGCCAGTACCGCCGAAAGGTTCTCGGCGGCGCGAGCTGACATTCCCCCGAAGTAGCCCTGGCCCGGTGCCATGGCCTGCCATGAAGGATCGGCGCGGCGGCGTTCGAGGCCAAGGCGCGACAGGATGCGATCAGCGAATTGCATGGTTCACCCCCGCAAGAATGATGGCGCGGCGGCGGCGTTCGGCCTGGGGCGTGACGCGGCCTCGCAGCGCAAGGGAAGTATCGGGATAAGCTGGCCATGCCGAAACAACGCTGATTTCGTGTAGGTCGACTGCCAGAAGGGTGCGGCGCTCGCCGTTCCAGGCTTCGCCACCCTTGGGCACCATGAAACCGAAGCTCATGCCGCCCAGGTCATTGCGTTCCGCCAGCGCCAGAACATCACGGCCCGCTTGTGTGTCGGGCAGATCGAGCGAGAAAGCGAGGCCCTTGCTATCCTCGGAAAGGCGCAAGGTGCCGGACCGTGTACGGCCCAGCACCTTGCCCGCGTCATGATCCAGCAGGGCCACAACATCGCCCGCCAGAGTGGACCGGAAGGCGCCGGGTGCAATCGTCTCAGTGATGGAGCCGATTTGCGCCACGGCGCCAAAGGTGGCGGCATAGCCCTCGATCCGGCGCCCGCTGGCACGGATTTCAGCGAAGGCGCGGCGTTCAAGGGTGACCGCCGCCATATCAGGCCACCACGTCTTTGATGGCGGCAAAGCTCTCGGCATAGCGCACGGCAATGTCACAAGTGAGCATGGCGCGAACCGACACGTTGCCCTTAGCATAGGCGGTCGACTCGTAAGGGTTCACCAGCAGGTCGAAGGCGGACCAATAGCCGATCAGCAGATCGGCCCAATTGCCATAGATCAGCGCCGAAAGGCTGGTGCCGGTGCCCTTGGTGAGATCGCTCGGCACCTGGCTGGAAAATTCGGTGCGTTCACCGGCAAAGACGCCCTCGGGGCCAAAGCCCATGTAATTGCCTTGGCCGTCCTTGATCTTGGACGTTGCGACCTTGACCTTGTTGTTGGTGAGGAAAGCGCGCGAGGTATTCGGCGCGTCCGCAATATCCACCTTGCCGATCAGATCGCGGGTGGCATCCGCCGTCAGGGCGGCGCCATTGGTGCCCATGGCCACCGATCCGATGCCGCTGGTGTTGAGAATGCCGCGCGGCTCAGAACCCGATCCGCTGCCATTGATCGCGGCGGCGTCCACCAGCGCGGCCAGCATATAGGCGAAATCGGAGCGGATCAGATTTTCCACGTCGACGCTGGATTGCTGAAGCATGTTGCGGCTGATTTCGGTGATGCCGCCCGCGTGCTTGGGCGTCATGCTGACTTTACGGAAGCCGGGGACGGAGCCGTTAAGCGCCGTATCCTCGGCCACCCAGCCGGTCGATACGGAGTCCTTCAGGCCGGGAATGTCGATATTGCCAACAAGGCCCGACAGGACCGTGGCGCCCAGCGATTGCACCTTCAGCGCAGCGCGCAGGCGGTCGAAGTAATATTCGCCGTGCAGTTCCGTCGCGATCAGGTTGGCGCCGGTCGCACCGCTGGGGTTTGTGGTTGACAGAGAGGCGCGACGTTCAAGGAAAATTTCGAGCGGGCAGAGTACGCCTTCGGCGGTCGGCTTGCCGGCGCGCTTCAGCAGCTCGGGTTGCACTTCGCGTTCAAAGCCGAAATCGTGGCCACCGATACCGGCTTGCATCGCCATGGCGCGCACCAGTGAAAAGCGCTTGTGCAGTTCGCCTGACAGCTTCGGATCGCCCGACAGGACGGTGCCAGCTTCGGTGCGTTCGGCCTGCTCGATCTTCTTGGCGCGTTCGATCTTGCCATCCAGCGCGCGCAGTTCCGTCTCGGCGGTGTCAAATGCGGCGCCATCGTCCGCCGTATGGGCGGCGTTCATGCGGTCGACAATGGCCGCGCGTTGTTCAAGGAGGTCAGAAGTTTTCATAAAGTTTGCCTTTCAAACTGGCCGGGGCATTTGCCCCGGCACCGTGATGTTCGACTGTCTCTCGACGTTGCGGGCCGACTGTCTCTCGACGTTGGCGAAACTGTGCCGCGTTGCCCGATTGCGAAGCTGTGAAGAAATGGGCTTCGAGCAAGCCCTTTCCGCCCCCAGCCACCGGGCTTTTCGCTGTTGGTCGCGCGGCGCGACCGCATTTGTATGGGGCGGAAATTCAAAATCATGTTTCGGGCCTAAGAGGCTCGAGGTGACCGGCTATGACCTGGCCAATTTCAGCCAAGTCGCCGCTATTCAGCGTCGGTATCTCATGGAAGCCGCTGCGGTAGCACCGCCAAGCCGCGCGAAGTTCTGGCGTCAACTCTCCGCCGTTCGCGATGCTGGGGCCGAATTCAGGGTGAAGATAACGGAATTCGATATAATCAAATCCGCTGAAATCGTCGCTTTCCCATCGGGGATCGTCGTCGCCAGCCCATATCCCAACGGTGACCGAGGCGGATGCTAAATCGCGATGGATGCTAAAAGTGAAATTGCGTTCGTCGACCTCCGCCGCGCCTTCGTGGCCGTAAAATTCCAGAGCCTTGGCCAATGCGTCTTCGCAGGATACAGGAGCTTGCGCCCGATAAGACTGCTCTTTGTCTTGCTCCACCGGAGTATCGTTGCGAAGAATTGGGCCAAGAGGAAATGCACCGAACAAGCGCACCGCTTCAGGTGCCTCGTGATGCTTCACGCGCAGCATCATTGCAATTAAGATGCGGGCGGCATCAAGCGCAGTCGCATTGGGAGCATTCACCCCTCGAGGACCGGCCTTAATTAACGCCTCCATACCTTCTTGTCGCGGCTCGTCCCGCAGCGCCTTGACGATCCCCGCAACCCTCGACGGCTCAAAATTGAACCGTTCGGCAAAGTCATCTGCGAGGATCGAGAGGCGAGGCATGATTTCTATCGTCCAAAAAATACGATAGGATAACTAACATCTTTTTTCGACATTAGCAATGGCGATGGCTAGGCACCCGCAAGCCTTTCCTTCGCGCACCGATCCAAATCCCATTCGATCATCTGGGCGGCGGTTTCGGCGGGGTAGGGGAGCACGGCGTTGGCGGCATCAAATTCTGTCAACTTGAGCTTGGCGAGGACGGCCAAGGCGCAGGAAACCGGCTGCATCATGGTTTCATCGTACTTGGCGCTCACAAGGTGCGACAGGCGCTCCTCGTTTGCCCTGTCATCATCTGGGCAGGCAGACCATTCGGCTTCAAGCGCCTCAAGCTGGGTGTGCAGGTTCCAGAATTTCGCGTTTGCCGCTTCACGCGATGCCCGCATTTGGGCGTCAAGCGGATGCTCGGCAGGGGCGGCGATGGCCGGGAATGTGAGCGCCGGGAGCGCGGCGGTTGCGCCCAGCAGCGAGCGGCGGGAAATTGCGAGGGTCATTGGCCCACCCCCTCGCGAGCGATGAAGGCGAAGGCGGCATCGAGGTCTTTTTGCTGGCCGTAGGTCAGCTTTGTGCCCCGGATCAGCGCCATGGCCTGATAGGCGGTGCGGCGACCGGCAAGGACGCCCTGAAAGAGGTGTTCCATCATCTTTTTTCGGGCGGCATCGTCCAGCGTTTCCAGCAAGGCGATTAGCAGTTCCAGCTCGACGGATATGTCAGCGCGCAGGGCAAGCAACTCTTTGGCGACCGGGATAGCCTCGCGCACCGGAGGGTAGAGAAACCGCTCTTTTGGGATACGGTGCAGGGCCATGCGGGCTTGCCGGTTTTCGTCGGTCCAGACCTGTTTCACCTTGCGGCGGGCAGCGGTGGGCAGGCGCACAACATTGCTTTGGGCGGATTTCGCCCGTAGGGAAAGGTCAGCCATGATCGCAGTTCCTTTGCGAATGTGGTTAGAGCCGGGCGGGAGTTGGCGCTTCCGTTCGGCTCACTTTCGTGTTAGCTCCAAAATATGAGCACGTCAATTCGCGTTTACACGAAAAAGACACGACCTGCCCAAGCCGGGCAGATGGTAGGCGTTCGCCTTCAACCCGACCTGCTTGCTAAAATTGACGCTTGGATTGCCAATCAGGCAGAAGAGGTGTCTCGTCCTGAAGCGATAAGGATTTTGATCAATGAAATCTTTAAAGAAGACAATGCGTCCGGGTAGAGCTTTGGTGATAGGGGATGAGGTTGAGTTGTCTGGAGATATAATATTTTTAGAAAAAATCAGCAAGCTTAGCAAATCTCTTCAATGCAAGCATAAAATAAGAAATCTAAAAACTTCTGCCAAATTGAGAGGTAAGTTGAGGAGTAAAGAGGATGTTGATTTGCTTGCATTTCTTGTAAGGTCGTCAATGATAGTTCAAACGAGAAATTTCGGACGTAAGTTTTTTTATACTGCCTGATTTAAATCCACATAATCCCGGCCCCTTGATAGACCTTCGGCCCCTCGTCGCGGCTGGACAGGCCCACCGCCATGATCGAGGCCACCATGGGGTCGATGCGGTCAATCGAGCGGTTCTTGCTGGGCTTGCGAAGCCCGGCAGGGTCCATCTCATAAACCAGATTACCGGCAGACCAGCGCAAGATCGGGTGCATTGCGTGGCGCAGCTTGTCGGATAGCATGGCGGTTTCAAAGGCGTCCACCGCTGGCCCCATGCTGGCAAAACCTTGCCCCCAATCCACCAGCGGCAGCGAAATGCCCTCTCGGTTCAAGATCGCCTTCAGATCGGCCATGCCCCAACGGTCAAAGGCCAGCCCGCGCAGATCGTATTGGCTGGCCACCTCGGCAAGGCGTGCGGCGATGAAATGCTTGTCGATGGCCTTGCCCGGTGTCGCTTCGATAAAGCCTTGCTTCGCCCAGGTGCGATAGGGCACCCGGTCGGTCTCCTCGCGTTCGCCCATATTGTCCCTGGGGCACCAGCAATGCACCACAAGCGCGCCGTCATCATCGGGGAAGTAGAGGGCCAGCGCGGACAGATCGCGCGTGCTGGACAGGTCCAGACCGCCATAGCAGGGGCGCCCAGCCAGCGAGGTCGGGTCGAACGTCTGGCCGCAGCGTTCCCATTCGGCGGGGTTGATCGCCTTCGGCTCGGCGTCGACGCGCTGGTTTAGGTAGAGATTGCGAAAAGCCGGTTCGAAGGTGGGCATCCGCTGGGCGCGCATGGCTTCCTCGCCCAGCTCTCGCGCGGATCGGAATTTGCCGAGGGCAGGGTTGGCAAGGGGCCAGTTGGCCGGGTCGAACGGATCGGCATCATCGGGCACGGCATAGACGGCGCCATGGAAGCTATCATCCGCGATCTCGCCCGAATCGATGCGGCCGGAATAATCGACCAGCTCGCTCATGATGTTTTCGGCGCGCGGGCTTTGGGTGCCGATTACCAGCAACAGCGGCTGCTCGCGTTTGCCAAGGCTGGTGCGCAGCACGTCGAACAGTTCCCGGCTCTGCCATTGCGCCAGTTCGTCGCAGACCACGAAAGACGACGCGAGGCCGTGAACGCTCTTCCCGTCGCTGGCCAGAGCCTTGTATATCGAGCCGGTGACGTGATCCTCGATCACCTTGTTGAAGGTCCGCACGTTGAGGCGGGCGGCCATCCAAGGCGTTGCCAGAATGGTCGCTTCCATCTCGGCAAAGATCAGCGAGGCTTGTTCCTTGGTCGCCGCGGCTGAATAGCATTCGCCGCGCTGTTCGGCCTCTGGCCCGCAAAGGTGGGCAAGGGTGAGGCCAGCGCAAAGCACGGTCTTGCCGTTGCCCCGTGCGACCGACAGCAGGCCGGTGCGGACTTGGCGCAACCCGTCATCGCCGTCTTGGTAGATCGAGAGTATCCAATCGCGCTGAAAGTCTTCCAGCTTGACCGTCTGGCCAGCGCCAAAGCCTTTTGTGACGGGAAGCGACTCGATGAACGCGACAACCCGCTCGCCGCGCGTCAGGCCCGGTTGTTCCCATGGCTTTGCCCCCGGCTGCACCGGATCGAGGTTGAAAAGATCAGCCGCCACCGGCTGGGCAAGCTGTGCCGCTGCCCTCTGCTTACCGGCTCCTGGCCCGCGCTTACCCATGCCGAAATATCACCTTATCCAATTGAAAAATAATGCCGAAACCCAACTAACTATCTGTTCTCTTTGGAGGGCGGTGTTGACCGCCCAGCCCTGAGAGATTTTTCGTGTTCAGGGGATGCGGCCCATGGGTGCCGATGGTCGAGGGGCAGGCCATCCGCCGTGCAGCCCCGGCGCGGCTTGCTGGTGCGTACCGCGCCAGCCTCCGGCGAGCGGGCAGTCTTGGCGCTGTGACAGGGGTGGCAGAGGCTCGCGAGGCCATTTAGCGGCGGGAAGGCAGGGCCACCTTGGCTAACGGCATGGCGATGGTCGACGTGGTTGGCTGTGACCACGCGGTTGATCCGCAGGCAGTCTTCGCAAAGAGGAGACGTGGCCAGCTTCAGTTTGCGAAGCTTCTTCCATGCCGTGGTGTTGTAGGGCCATCCACTCATTGCAGGTTCTCCAGTTGCTTGGCGAGCTGGTGCAGGCGGCGGCGCAGCTCGTCTCGGTTCTCGAAGTAGCGTTCAGGGTTGCGCCAGTCTGGCAGCAGTCTGGACAGGTCGCGGGCAATCAGCCGTGCATTGCTCGCGGGTGTCATGGTTCGTCACCCCCGCTATCGGTCGACCAATCGAGGTCGCCGCCAAACGGATCATCGAGGGGATGGGGTGGCCCCCAATTCATGGGGGCACCCATATCCCCGTAGGGGATAGGGGGTCGCACCGCAGGGGTCGCCGCAGGGTCGCCGCAAGTGTTTTCAATGACTTGGCAAAGGGTCGCCGCAGGGTCACCGCATGAGGTCGCCGCAGGGGTCACCGCAAGGCTTTTCAATGACTTAGCTGTATTGCTTGGGTGGGTCACCGCACGAGCAATGCCGTACTTCCATTTGCGGAATTGGTCCTTCCAGAGCTGTTGATCGAGGGCGACTTGCTTGATGTGAATGAGGCGTTCCATCGCCCTGGCAAACGCCTTTTCATCATAACCTTTGCCTTCGATCATCGCTGCGAAAATCTTGGGCGCATAGTTGACGCCGGGGACGTGTGAGACGGCGCGACGGTCTTCGGTTGCCTTGTCGAGACAGCGCAAGAAAGCGTCGTTCTCTGCCGAAGCGGCGCTAATGTCGCGAAGTTGGCGGACAGGGCTGGGGGCGTCATCGCCGTCCAGAATGAGCGCACCTTCATGCCAACGAACATCAATGGCAGATCCTTTGCGGGCGTAGTTTGCCTTTGGCAAAGAGAGTTGCCGCGCGTCGGGGTCGCTGTGTGCATGGTCGCTTTTGGGTGCGTCGAAATAGAGGCGGGCGCGGAAGGCGTTTTCCCATGCGGTCGATCCCGAATAGGCATCGCCCGCCTTGTTGGGGTGGCCGATCAGCATCACCGTGCCGTCGATTTCCTGTGCCAAGCCGTTCAGCAGATTGGCGAAGGTGGTCACCTGAAGGCGATCAATTTCATTGCCGCCATAGACGTGTGAAACGTTGTCCAGCACGATCAGTTGCGCGCCTGTGGCCCTTGCCGTGTTTTGCAGCTTGGTCCATGCGGGCATGGTTTCTTGCCCAGTGTCGCGGTCAAATCTGACCATCTCATTTCCCGCCAGACCGAACAGGGAAATCAGGATCAACTTGCCTTGAAGATCGCCCTCGGCCACGCCCAGCGCGCGGCAGATCGCTCTCTGGCGCCTTTGCAACTCTTGTGCGTCATCCTCGGCAGTCAGATAGATCGCTGGCCCTTGGGTGGTGTCGACGCCCAAGAATGGCAGCCCCATCGCTACACATGTTGCCAACTGTTGGCCCAGCAGAGACTTGCCCGCCCCGCCCGCGCCTGTGAGATATGCTGCGCGGCGGCGAGGCAACCAATCCTGAAGCATCCATTCGCGGGGTGGCGGCTCAATGCCATGCCATTCCACGGGGTTCAGCGTTTGGAATACATCGCCGGTATAGGCAAAGACGTTAGAGGTAGTTTCGACCCAACCCGAGATTGGTTCGCCGTCACTTGTCCGTGGTACAAATTGAGGGAAATCGCGCTTCAGTCGCGAACGATAAAGGCGCTGGTATGCGGCACGAATTTCCGGGTCTTTGATCGCAAAAGCAGCCTCTTCCATCTTCTGCCAGATCGCGGCGGCCTCTTCCGGCGGGCAGTCTTGGACATTCATCGCCAACCCCCGAAAAGGTTAGCCATCGCCTTTCTGTAAGCCGCAGAAATCCGCCACCGTGATTTTTCGGTTAGCCTGCCTAATTCATTGAAAGAAAGGGAGTTATAATGCCCTTGCAGGGCATCCAACTCTCCTCTCATCGCTGACGAATTAACGGCCTCAGGCCGCCGTCAGCACGATTGTGTCCAGCGTGTAGGACCGATCCTCCTCGATTCCGAAATGATCGGCCACTTCCTGGCTGGCGCGGGTCTGGATGAGGCGAATCGCGGCCATGGCGGGGCCGGGCGTGCGCATCCGGGCGGTCCATGCGGCAAATTCCATGCGCAGGCGGCCCTGCTGCTGATCCGTTATCGTAAAGCCCGCTTCGGCCAGCATGGCGGCCCATTGGCGCGCGCTGTAATTGCGCCCGTGCGAGGGATCGCGCAGCACTTCGATCGCCTGCAGATGGGTGTCGGCGGCGGCCAGTGGCGGGGCGATCACATCGGCAAACACCGCGCGCGCACCGGGCCGCAATACGCGCCGCGCTTCGGCCAGACCGCGCGCCACATCGCGCCAATGATGCGCGGAAAAGCGGCAGGCGAGGAAATCGAAAGAACCATCGGCAAAGGGCAGTTCCTCGGCGGCGGCGCGGATGGTTGCGATATGGGCAAAGCCGCGCCGGGCGCTTTCCGCCTCGACGGCGGTCAGCATGTCGGCCGACAGATCACAGGCGGTGACGCGCGCGGCATGGGGCGCCATGGCATAGGCCACATGCCCGCCGCCGCAGCCCAGATCGAGCGCGTGAACAGGGCTCGCCTGCGCGGCCATGGCGGCGATATGGATCAGGTCCGCGCCCTGCGCGTGGGTGGCGCTGGAAACGTAATCCTGCGCGGTGGCGCCAAACTGGTGCTGGACCAAAGTGTCGTGGGCGGTGGTCATGGCTTTCTCCTTCGCCGCCGGGATGGGCCGGGATTTAGCCTGTTACAATGGACATAATTATCCTGTTATAAGGCTTGCCATGCTGGATGATGAACATCGCAATCTGCTGGGCGCCTTTGTGCGCGCCCGCCGGGAAAGCATCGCGCCCGATACGCCGGAACGCGGCCGCCGTCGCCGCACGCCGGGCCTGCGCCGCGAGGAATTGGCCGAGCGTGCGGGGATCAGCGCCACATGGGTGACATGGATCGAGCAGGGGCGCGAGGTGCGCGCCTCGGCGCAAACGCTGGCGCGTCTGGCCGAAGGGCTGAGTCTGACCGGGGCGGAGCGGGCCTATCTCTTCACACTGGCCGGGCGCGAGGACCCGCGCGATCCGTTCCTGCCCGCCACGCAGGCCCCGGCGGCAATTGCCGCCATGGTCGAGGCGCTGCCCTGGCCCGCCTATGGGCTGGACCCGGCGTGGAACGTGTGCTGCGCCAATGCGGAGGCGCGGGACCTGTTCGTCGGCCTGTTCGATGAAGAACCGGCCAATCTGCTGCGCTATATCTTCACTCATCCAATGGCCCGCGCGCTGCTGCCCGACTGGGACGAGCGATGCCACCGGGTGCTGGCCGAATTTCGGCGCGATTACGGCCGCGTGCTGGGCGATCCGCGGGTGGGGGCGATGGTGGAGGCGCTAATGGCCCAGAGCGCTGATTTCCGCGAGGCATGGGGGCGGCAAAAGGTGCTGGCGCGCGAGGGCGGCGCGCGTCACTTCCAGCATCCCGTGCATGGCCCGCTATGCTTTACCCAGCACACTCTGGCCGAGGTCGAGCGCGGCGATTTCCGGTTGGTGGTGCTTCAGCCTTCGGCCTGAAAAAGCGCCACTTCGGCCAGCACCCGCGCTGCATGTTCGGGGCGGCAGATCAGCAGGTCGGGCAGATAGGTGTCGCGCTGATTATAGACCAGCGGCGACCCGTCGATCCGGCTGCAATGCAGGCCATGGGCCAAAGCGACCGCGACCGGCGCGCAACTGTCCCATTCGAATTGTCCGCCCGAGTGCAGGTAAATATCGGCCTCGCCGCGAATCACCGCCATGGCTTTCGCGCCCGCGCTGCCCATGGGCACCAGTTGTGCGCCCAGTTGTTCGGCCACGAACACCGCTTCGGCGGCGGGTCGGGTGCGGCTGACCACCATGCGCAAAACCTCTGGCGCGGGGGGGACCGCCACAGGCGCATCGCTGCGATAGACCGCATCCGCGCCGGGCAGAGCCACCGCGCCCAGCACCGGCGCGCCATCGACCGCCAGACCGACATGCACGGCCCAGTCGGCGCGCGCCTCGCCATATTCGCGTGTGCCGTCGACCGGATCGACGATCCACACGCGCGACTGGTCGAGCCGCTCGAAATTGTCCTTTTCCTCTTCAGACAGCAAGCCGTCCTCGGCCCGTGCCGCGCGCAGGGCATGGACGAGGAACTGGTTGGCCGTGGCATCGCCCGCCTTGCCCAGTGCCTTGCCCGTCACCAGCCCGCTGTCGCGCACGGTGATCAGCAATTGCCCCGCAACGCGCGCCAGTTTGGCGGCCAGTTCGGCGTCGGCCATGGTTTCCGGCATCATCAAATCTCGGCGGCCGGATCATTGGGGGCGGCCCGTTGCGCGCCCCAGTTGATCGAGCTCCACACCCGTTCGTGGAAGTAATAGAGCAGCACCTTGGTGATCACCTCGGTGCTGGCGATGGCGCCGGCTGTCTTGGCATTGCCGGAGAACAGCCAGCTGAGGATGAACGTGTCGATGCTGCCCAGAACGCGCCAGCTGATGCCCTTGATCAGCGAGCGGCTATGGGATTCATGGCCATTGAAGAGCAACATCTTCTACTTCACTCCCAGCTTTATTATGCCCGAATGCATAGCGGCTCAGATTTCCGGCATCCAGTAGTCGCCGAGCAGTTTTGCGACGATCAATTCGGCGGCGTCTGCGGGGCTGATCTTGGTGGTGTCGATGCGGATTTCGGGGTTTTCGGGAGCTTCATAGGGGCTGTCGATCCCGGTGAAGTTCTTGAGCGCCCCCGAGCGGGCCTTTTTGTACAGGCCCTTGACGTCGCGCGCCTCGGCCACGTCCAGGGGCGTGTCGATGAAGACCTCGAAGAATTCACCCTCCGGCGTCAGGCTGCGCGCCAATTCGCGCTCGGCGCGGAAGGGGCTGATGAACGCGGTCAGCACGATCAGGCCAGCATCCGTCATCAGGCGCGCCACTTCGCCCACGCGGCGGATGTTTTCGATGCGGTCGGCTTCGGTAAAGCCCAGATCCTTGTTCAGCCCGTGGCGCACATTGTCGCCGTCGAGCAGGAACGTGTGCTTGCCCAAGGCATGGAGCTTCTTTTCGACCAGATTGGCGATGGTGCTCTTGCCCGAACCCGACAGGCCGGTGAACCACAGCACGCCGGGGCGCTGGTTCTTGATTTCGGCGCGGGCCTCGCGCGTCACGTCCAGCGCCTGCCAATGCACGTTCTGGGCGCGGCGCAAGGCAAAATGCAGCATGCCGGCCGCAACCGTGCCATTGCCGATCTTGTCGATCAGGATGAAGCCGCCCAGCGCGCGATTGTCGCCATAGGGCTCAAAGGTGATCGGGCGGTCGGTGGTGATTTCCGCCACGCCGATGGCATTGAGCTCCAGCGTCTTGGCCGCGCAATGCTCCATCGTGTTGACGTTGATCGTGTATTTGGGCGCCTGCACCGTGGCCGAGACCATCTGGGTGCCGATTTTCAGCCAATAGGCGCGGCCCGGGATCAGCGCGCTGTCGGCCATCCACACGATGCTGGCCTCGAACTGATCGGCCACTTGCGGCGGATTGTCGGCCATAGCGATGACATCGCCGCGCGAGCAGTCGATCTCATCGGCAAAGGTCAGCGTGACCGACTGGCCCGCGACCGCTTCGGCCAAATCGCCGTCGAGCGTGACGATACGTTCGACCGTGCTGGTCTTGCCGCTGGGCAGGACGCGGATGGCATCGCCCGGTTTCACGCTGCCGCTGGCGATCAGGCCGGCAAAGCCGCGGAAATCGAGATTGGGGCGGTTGACCCACTGCACCGGCATGCGGAAAGGCTTGGCCAGATCACGCGTGGTGTCGACCTCGACCGTTTCGAGATGATCGACCAGACTGCGCCCGAAATAGGCGGGGGCCTTATACCACGGCGTGTTGGCCGACAGGGTGGTGATATTGTCGCCCATATAGCCGGAGATCGGCAGCGCGACAAAATCCTCGATCCCGATGCTGGAGGCAAAGGCGCGGTAATCGGCGACGATCTCGTCAAAGCGGCTCTGGGAATAATCGACCAGATCCATCTTGTTGACCGCCAGCACGATGTTGCGGATGCCGATCAGATGGGCAAGGAACGAGTGCCGCCGCGTTTGCGTCAGCACGCCTTTGCGCGCGTCGATCAGGATCACGGCAAGGTCCGCCGTGCTGGCGCCGGTCACCATGTTGCGCGTATATTGTTCATGGCCGGGCGTGTCGGCCACGATGAACTTGCGCTTTTCGGTGTTGAAGAAGCGATAGGCGACGTCGATCGTGATGCCCTGTTCGCGCTCGGCGGCCAGACCATCGACCAGCAGGGCAAAATCGATCCCCTGACCCTGCGTGCCCACGCGCTTGGAATCGGCCTCTAGCGCGGCCAGCTGGTCTTCAAAGATCATCTTGGAATCATAGAGCAAACGCCCGATCAGCGTACTCTTGCCATCGTCCACCGACCCGCAGGTGATGAAGCGCAGCATCGTCTTGTGCTGATGCGTGTCGAGATAGGCGTCGATGTCTTCGGCAATCAGCGAGTCGACGACGTAAACGGGTTGTTCGGTCATCTCAGAAATACCCCTGCTGCTTTTTGACTTCCATGCCTGCGCCGCCTGCATCCTTGTCGATGGCGCGCCCTTGCCGCTCGCTGGTGGTGGTCAGCAAGGTTTCCTGAATGACTTCGGGCAGAGTCTTGGCACTGCTCTCAACCGCGCCGGTCAGCGGATAGCAACCCAGCGTGCGGAACCGGATCGAACGCATCACCGGCACTTCGCCCTCGCGCAGGGGGAAGCGGTCATCATCGACCATCAGCAGCATCCCGTCGCGCTCGACCGTGGGCCGCTCCTCGGCAAAATACAAAGGCACGATGGGGATATCGTTGAGGTGGATGTATTGCCAAACGTCCAGCTCGGTCCAGTTGCTGATCGGAAAGACGCGGATGCTTTCGCCCTTGGCCTTCTTGGCGTTGTAGAGGTTCCAGAGTTCTGGGCGCTGGTTCTTCGGGTCCCAGCCGTGGCTGGCGGTGCGGAAGGAGAAGATGCGCTCCTTGGCGCGGCTCTTTTCCTCATCGCGCCGCGCGCCGCCAAAGGCCGCGTCGAAACCATATTTGTCCAGCGCCTGCTTCAACCCTTCCGTCTTCCACATGTCGGTGTGGAGAGCGCCATGGTCGAACGGATTGATCCCGCGCTCCTTGGCCTCGGGGTTCTGATAGACCAGCAGTTCCATCCCCGACAGTTCGGCCATGCGGTTGCGCAAGTCATACATCGCGCGGAATTTCCACGTCGTGTCCACATGCAGCAGCGGGAAGGGCGGCGGCGCGGGATAGAACGCCTTGCGCGCCAGGTGCAGCATCACGGCCGAATCCTTGCCCACCGAATAGAGCATCACCGGGTTTTCCGCCTCGGCCACCACCTCGCGGATGATGTGAATGCTCTCGGCCTCCAATCGCTCCAAATGCGTGAGCGTGGATCGGGCCAGACCTTGGGACATGAATCACTCCAGCAACTTGACGAATGCCGACATTGGGCTTGACGGTGCTACTACACGCCCCGGAGTGGAATTGGCCCCATGGCTTTTCTATTGCCTGCCCAAGCTATCTTTTGCGTTTTGATGACGCTTGTGGGCCGCGCTCAATCACGCAGATAGGGAGCGCGGCGCGGCAGGCTGAGGCTGACGAGGAAGACCATCACCATCATCGCGCTCACATACCAGTAGAACGCGCCCTCATGGCCCGCCTGCTTGGCCCAGAGCGCGGCATACTCGGCCGTCCCGCCAAAGATCGCGTTGGCCAGCGCATAGGAAAAGCCCACCCCCAGCGCGCGCACCTGCGTGGGGAACAACTCGGCCTTGATGATGCCCGAAATCGAGGTGTAGAAACTCATCAAGAGCATGGCGACACAGATCAGCGCCCCCGCCATCACTGGCGATCCGGCCCTTTGCAACAGCGCGATCAAGGGCACGGTCAGCACCGCCAGCCCTCCGCTGAAGATCAGCATGTTGGAGCGCCGCCCGATCCGGTCCGACAGCGCGCCCATCACCGGCTGCATCAGCATGTAGAGGAACAGGCTGACCGTCATCACCCGGCTTGCCGTGGTGATCGGCAGGCCCGCGGAATTGACCAGATATTTCTGCATATAGGTGGTGAAGGTGTAAAAGGCCAAAGACCCGCCCGCAGTAAAGCCCAGCACCGAAAGGAACGCGCGCGGATGTTGGCGCAGCAGGGCGATCAGGCTGCCCGCCTCCTGGGCCTGGCGTGCCTCGGCGCTGCCGCTTTCCTCCAGCCGCGAACGTGCGGCCAGAGCCACCAGCGCCGCCAGCGCGCCGATCACAAAGGGAATGCGCCAGCCCCAAGCCTTCAACTCCGCCTCAGGCAGGAGCGATTGCAGGATCACCACCAAAAGTGCCGCCAGCAATTGCCCGCCCACCAGCGTCACATATTGAAAGGATGACAAAAACCCGCGCTGCCCTTCGGTGGCGATCTCGCTCATATAGGTGGCCGCCGTGCCATATTCCCCGCCCAGCGCGAAACCCTGCACCAGCCGCGCCGCCACCAGCAATGTGGGCGCCCATACTCCGATCCTGGCATAGGTGGGCAGACAGGCGATGGCCAAAGACCCAGCCGCCATCGTCACCACCGAGATCACCAGCGCAAGGCGCCGCCCATGGCGGTCGGCAAAACGCCCGAACCACCAGCCGCCGATGGGCCGCATAAGGAACCCCGCCGCAAAGACCCCCGCCGTATTCAGCAATTGCCCGGTCGGATCGGCCTTGGGAAAGAAGGCTCCGGCGAAATAGATCGAGCAGAAGGCATAGATGTAGAAATCGAACCATTCGACCAGATTGCCGCTGCTGGCCGCGACGATGGCGCCGATGCTGCCCTGCTTTTTCTCGCTCACGCCGCAGTTCCCAGCCAATGGCGGACCAGCGCCAGATGCAGCCGAATGCCCGTTTCCATCACCCCGTCGTTGAAATCATAATGCGGATTGTGCAGCGGGGGCGGATTGTCGCCCACCCCTTGCCCCAGCCAGATATAGGCGCCGGGGCGGACCTGCAGCATAAAGGAGAAATCCTCGGAGGTCGCCGCAGGTTCGGGCGCGCGCAGCGCATGGCCCACGGTCGCGGCCACCTCCAGCGCATCCTGCGCGGCGGCGGGGTCGTTGATCGTGGCGGGATAATAGCGGGTATAGCCTACGCTGGCCTCCACCTCGAAACTGGCCGCAATGCCCGATGCGATCTGGCGCAGGCGCTGTTCGATCCGGTCCTGAACCGCGCCGTCGAAGGTCCGCACCGTGCCGCCCACGCTCATCTCATGCGGGATGACGTTAAAGGCCTGCCCGCCGTGGATCTGGGTGATCGAAAGCACCGCATTGGCGCTGGCCGGGATGTTGCGCGCGACGATGGAGTGCAATTGCTGCACCAGAGCGGCGCCGGCCAGCACCACGTCATGGGCATCATGCGGGATCGCGGCATGGCCGCCCTTGCCCTTGAGCAGGATGGTAAAGCGGTCCGCCGCGCCCATGATCGGCCCGGCGCGCGTGGCGATTGTGCCTGCGGGCAGGCTGGGCCAATTGTGCAGCGCATAGACGCGATCACACGGGAAGCGGTCGAACAGACCGTCCTCGATCATCGCCTTGGCGCCGCCTTGGCCTTCCTCGGCGGGCTGAAATATGAAATGGACGGTGCCGTTCAGGCCGCCATGATCGGCCGCCAAAGCCTGCGCCGCGCCCAGCAGCATCGCCATATGCCCATCGTGACCGCAGCCATGGAAACAGCCCGGAATCGTGCTGGCATAGGGCAGGCCGGTTTTCTCGTCGATGGGCAGCGCGTCCATATCCGCGCGCAATCCAATCGAGCGGGGGCCATTTCCCGCCCGCAACGTCGCCACCACCCCGGTCCCGCCAATGCCCTCATGCACCTCCAGTCTGATGGCGCGCAATTGCTGCGCCAGCACGCGCGCGGTGCGATGCTCGGCAAAACCCAGTTCGGGATGGGCATGAATATCGCGGCGCAGCGCCACCAGAGGGGCGATTCTTGCGGCAAGATCGGTCATCGGTCAGCTCTCAGCGCCCGGCAATGGGCAGGCCTTTGGTGATAATCCGGTATCGCGCGGGGAGATAGGCGTAAATTAGCTCAGCTTGCCTGCTCCGGCTGGTTGGCCATATGCCAGCCCAGCGCCTCGACCTTTTCAAGAATTGTGTCGGACAGCGCGGATTGCGGGATCGTTTCGGCCCATGCCTGACGAAAACACAGGAGCCAGCCCTCAATCTCCGCCGCGCCGATGGGGGCAACGAAATGACGCATACGCAGGCGCGGATGGCCATATTTGTCGGTATAGAGCGGCGGCCCGCCCAGCCATCCGGTCAGATATTCGAACAATTTCTCCTCCGCCCGCGCAAGGGAAGGCGGATGCACATCGCGGCAGGCCTTGGCCTCGGGCAGGCGGTCCATCAGCGCATAGAAACGCGCCACCAGCGCCCGCACGGTCGCTTCGCCGCCAAAGGCGTCATAGGGCGTCTGGTTCATCCGCGCGCCCATTCGATGATGCGGCGCGCATCCATCGCGCCTGCCTGACGCTTGATCTCGCGCCCGCCTTGCATCAGCATCAGCGTGGGGATCGAGCGGATCGCATATTGCGCGCCCAGCGCCTGCTCGGCCTCGGTATCGACCTTGACCACGCGGACAAAGGGTTCGAGCGCGGCGGCGGCCTGTTCATAGGCGGGCGCCATCGCCCGGCACGGCCCGCACCACGGCGCCCAGAAATCGACCAGCACAGGCAATGTGCCGCGCCCGACATGCGCGGCAAAAGCGGCGGCGTTCACGGCCAAAGGATGGCCGGTGAACAGGCCCTTGTGGCATTTGCCGCATTGCGGCCCATCGCCCAGCCTTTCGCGCGCCACACGGTTGGCGCCCCCGCAATGCGGACAGATCACGATCTCGCTTGTCATGCCCCCAATATGGCACGGCGGGGGCCGAATTCCAGAGGGGGCATGTTCGTGTTGCGGGGGCTTTCCCTGTCAGTCGAACTGGCGGCGGGGCAGACCCAGCGGATTGGCCGCCTTGAGCGCATCGGGCAACAGCGCATCGGGCAGCGCCTGATAGCAGACCGGGCGCAGGAAGCGGTGGATCGCCATAGCTCCCACCGAGGTCGTGCGCGGATCCGACGTGGCCGGGAAGGGGCCGCCATGCACCATGCTGCGCGAAACCTCGACGCCGGTGGGCCAGCCATTGGCGAGGATACGCCCCACCTTGCGCTCCAGAATGGGCAGCAGGGGCGCAGCCAGCGGATAGTCGGCCTCGTCAATATGCAGCGTGGCGGTCAACTGCCCTTCCAGCCCTTCGAGAACCGCGACGATCTGCTCTGCATCCTGACACCGGATGACCAGCGAGGAGGGGCCAAAGACCTCATGCGTCAGCGCCGAATTGTTCAGCAGATCGGCGGCATCGACGGCCAGCAGCCGCGCCGCGCCGCATTGCGCATCCCCGTCCGGCCCAGCGGCCAACACGGAAACACCCTCGGCTCCGCTCAGCGTCTCGATCCCGCGCGCATAGGCCGCCGCGATCCCGCCTGTCAGCATCACCTGCGGGGCCACGCCCTTGAGCGCCTCGGAGGCCGCGCCAAGGAAGCGGTCGAGGTCGGGGCCATCGAGCGCGACGACCACGCCGGGGTTGGTGCAGAACTGGCCCGCAAACAGGCTGAGTGAGCCGACATAGGCGCGGCCCAGATCCTCGGCCCGGTTGGCCAGCGCGGCGGGGAAGAGCAGGACGGGATTGATCGAGGACATTTCGGCATAGACCGGGATCGGTTCGGCACGCGCGGCCGCCACCGCCATCAGCGCCAGACCGCCCCCGCGCGATCCGGTAAAGCCCACCGCCTTGATATGCGGATTGGCGACCAGCGCGGTGCCGATGTCATTGCCCGGCCCCTGGATCAGGCTGAACACGCCCTCGGGCAGGCCGCAGGCGGCAACCGCCTCGGCAATCGCCTCGCCCGCCAGCAGCGAGGTGCCGGGATGGGCCGGATGGGCCTTGACCACCACCGGGCAACCGGCGGCCAGCGCCGAAGCCGTGTCGCCGCCCGCCACCGAAAAGGCCAGCGGGAAGTTCGACGCGCCGAACACCGCGACCGGGCCGACGGCAATCTGGCGCGCGCGCAGGTCGGGGCGGGGCAGCGGCTGACGGGTGGGGAGAGCGGGTTCGATGATCGCGCCCGCCCAATCGCCTTCGCGCAGGACCTTGGCAAACATGCGCAATTGGCCGGTGGTGCGGCCCAGCTCGCCGTTCAGGCGGCCCTGCGGCAAACCGCTTTCCAGCATCGCGCGGGCCACGATCGCCTCGGCGCGGGTCTCCAGCGCGGCGGCGATGGCGTCGAGGAAAGCGGCGCGCGCATCGGGCGCGGTCTCGCGATAGGCGTCAAAGGCGGCCCCGGCCAGCGCGCAGGCCTGCGCAATGTCATCGGCGGTGGTGATGGCGAAATCGCCTTCCAGCGCTTTGCCGGTGGCGGCCTCGATTCCGGTAAAGCTTGCGGCACTGGTGCGGCGCTGCGCCCCGATCAGATAGGCGCCCGAAGTGGCAGAGGACATGGTGGCTCCTTGGCTGGCTCAGAAATCTCGGTCACGCTGTCTATGATAGCGCTCCCATTTGCAACAAATATTGTTTTTGCCGCGCGCGGGATCAAGAGTCGAATGACAAGACGGTATCGAACAAGAGCGATCAGGCATGATTGCCCGACGGCGCCCTCAGGCCGCCGGTCGGTTTTCAAACCCATGGGCGCCCAGCAACACGGGAAACAGCCGCGCCCATCCCGCCGCGATCACGATCGAGGCCGCCCCGCCAAACACCACCGCCCCCACCGGCCCCATCAGCGCGGCGGCAAGGCCCGATTCCATCTCGCCCAATTCATTGGAGGCCGAGACGAAGAGCGTCGAGATAGCCCCTACCCGCCCGCGCATGTCATCGGGGGTGGACAATTGCATCAGCGTTTGCCGGATCAGCACCGAAACCATATCGGCCGCCCCCAGCAGCGCCAGACAGCCCGCCGAGAGCCAGAAGGAGGTGGACAGGCCAAACACCACGGTAAAGACGCCATAGATGCCCACAGAGCCCAGCATCTTGGCCCCGACATGATCGCCCACCGGCCGCCACGAAACGAACAGCGCCGTGCCCAGCGCCCCCACCGAGGAGGCGGCCCGCAGCAGCCCCAGCCCGTCCGGCCCGACATGCAGAATATCGCGCGCATAGACCGGCAGCAGCGCCGTCACCCCGCCCAGCAGCGTGGCGCACATATCCAGCGTGATCGTGCCGAACAGCAGCCGGTTCGAGCGGACATAGGTCAGACCCTCACGCATCAGATCGAGCGGACTGCCGCGCGATCCGCGCGAATGGGCCGCATCCGCGCTGATCAGCATTTGCGCCGCCAGCGACAGAACCAGCAGCACTGCGGCAAAACCAAACGCCGCCCCCGGCGACACCGCATAGGCATAGCCGCCCAGCACCGGCCCCAGTATGCCCCCCACGCGCCCGGCAATCGCCCCCAGCGCTATCGCGCGGGGCAGCACCTCGGGCGGCACCGTGGCCGAGAGCAGCGCGTTCATCGCCGGCATGTAAAAGGCCCGCGCCGCCGCAAAACCGGCCGCGACAATATACAGTACCATCAGCGACAGCCCGCCCCGCGCCGCCAGCAGGCAGAGCGGGACGAGAAAGCACAATTGCCCGATCAGCGCGCCGCGCACCACCTTGCGCCGGTCATGCCGGTCGGCCGCCAATCCTGCCAGCGGGTTGCAGACCAGAAAGGGCAGAAACTGCGCCAGCCCCACCAGCCCCAGCCGCAGCGCGGCGGCGCGCACGCCATAGCTGGACCGCGCCACATCATAGACCGCCCAGCCTAGCGCCATCACCATCGCATTATGCCCCAGCATCGCCGTCAGGCGGGCCAGCCAGTAGAATTGGAAGTCGCGATAATGCAGCGGATGTCGGGGCGCTTGCGTCATGGCCCTTGCGGCTATCAGCGCGGTCGGGTCACGTCGAGGAGGAACTGTGTCGAGGAGGAATTGGGCCGATCGGGCCATGCCTGCGCGGGCTTTCAAACGCAGGGGCGCGGGGGCAATCCGTAACTCATGAAAAAAAGGGGGGAGGGCGCGGTGACCGGCCCTCCCCCTCTGACGATCAGCGATGGTGGCCGTAATAGCCCCGGCCGCCATAATAGCCGCGCCCGCCGTAATAGCCCCGGCCCGGCCCGCCGTAATAATAGCCGCGCGGCATCGGGCGATAGGTGCGGTAATACCAGTTGTGATAGGGATAGGGGCGATAGACCCACACATTGTCGACATAGACCCACGGACGATACCACGCCGGGGCGGCATAGACATAGTCGGTCTGGGCATAGACATAGGCCGGGGCGCCGCCACGCGTCACATAGCCGGGAGGACAGCCGGGGCTGGTTTCGCCGCCGCTGCTGCTGGCCACGGCCGCGCCGCCCACCGCGCCGATTGCCGCGCCCGCCGCCATGCCGACGCCCGTGTCATGGCGCCCGGCCAATCCGCCGCCGATGATCGCGCCCAAAACGCCGCCCACCAGAGCGCCCGCCCCGGTATTGCCCCGCGATTTCACGCAATTGTTGCGGGCCCAGTTTTCCGCGTCGGCGGCATAACGGGCATCCGCGCCGTAATCCTCGCCGCCCGGCACATAGCCCTGAGGGGGCGGAGGCGGGGTGCGGCCGTCATAGCCTTGCGGTTCGGCCGGTTCGGGCGGGGGGGTGCGGTAATCATAGCCGCCCTGCTGGGCATTGGCACCCTGATTGGGATAGGCGGGCTGATTGGGATAGGGAGCCTGATTGTTGTATCCCGGCTGATTGGGATAAGCGCCCTGATTGGAATAGGTCTGGCCCGTGGGTGCGGAGGGATAGGCGCCGCCGATCTGGGCCGAGGCATAGCCGGACGCGACAGGCGAGAGCCCGACCGCGATCGCGCTGGCGGCCAGCAGGGTTTTTTGCAAAGAATGGGTCATGATGCCTATCCTCGGTGATCGGCCTTGATGGGAACGGCCTGTCTGAAATTCTGTTGTAACAAATGCCATGATCCGCGTGAACGCAGGCTGACACAGCGCAAAGCGCGACAAATTATTACCGGATAGGGCCGGAGATTGACGGGCCGATGGCCAAACCCGCGATGGCATGCCAAGGGCCATGACGAAAGGAATGAGACAATGAGCGCTGATGAAGACTATGTGTATGACGAGGAAAGCGGCGAATGGATGTCGGCTTCCGAACTGGCCGCGAAACGCGCCGCCGCCGATACGGTCGAGGTGCGCGATGCGGTGGGCAATCTGCTGGCCGATGGCGATCAGGTGACGTTGATCAAGGATCTGGAAGTGAAAGGCGCGGGCCAGACGTTGAAGCGCGGCACCTTGATCAAGTCGATCCGCCTGACGGGCGATCCGCAGGAGATCGATTGCCGCTATGACGGGATCAAGGGGCTGGTGCTGCGCGCCGAATTCGTCCGCAAGAGATAAGGCGCAAGAGGTAAGAATGCGCGTCGCCACATTGACGATGAACCCCGCCATCGACGGTGCCTGCGAGGCCGAGGCGGTGTTTCCCACCCACAAGATCCGCACGCATAATGAGCGCTACGATCCGGGCGGGGGCGGGATCAATGTGGCGCGCGTGCTGGCGCGGATGGGCCATGCTTCATCTCTTGGCGCGGTCGAGGTGATCTATCTGGCGGGCGGGGCGACAGGCGCCCTGCTTGACGAATTGCTGGACCAGCATGGGCTGGACCGGCACCGCATCGCCATCCATGACCATACGCGCCAGTCGCTGGCGGTCTATGAAAGGTCGAGCGGCAAGGAGTTCCGCTTTGTCCCCGATGGCCCGCTGGTGGATGAGGCCGAGTGGCAGGCCGCGTTTGACCATGTGGCCGGGCTCGAACACGGCTGGCTGGTGGCCAGCGGGTCTTTGCCGCGCGGGGTGCCGGTGGATTTCTATGCGCGGGTGGCGGCGGCTCTGGCGGCGCGCGATGTGCGGGTGGTGGTCGATACGTCCGGCCCGGCGCTGGCGGCGGCGCTGGATCAGGGCGGCCTCTATCTGGTCAAGCCCAGCCAGGGCGAGTTCGAGGCGCTGATCGGCCGCAAATTGCCCGATGCGCAGGCCGTGGGCGAGGCGGCCATGGAGATGGTGCGCAGCGGCAAGGCAGCGCATGTGGCCGTGTCCATGGGGCATGAGGGCGCGGTGCTGGCCCATGCTGGCGGGGTGATCGTGCGGTCCGCGCTGGACGTGCCGGTGAAAAGCGCGACCGGGGCGGGCGACAGTTTCGTGGGCGGTATGGTGCATGGCTTTCTGTGCGGCGAGGATGCGGCGGGCGCATTCCGCTGGGGCATGGCGGCGGGGACGGCGGCGGTGATGTCGCCGGGCACGGACCTGTGCCACCCGGAGGCGGTGCGGCGGATGTGGCTGGCTTTGGGAGATAGGTGATGCGTGATCCGCAGGCGATTGCGATCATCGAGCGATTGGGGATGCAGCCGCACCCCGAAGGCGGATGGTATGTCGAATTATGGCGCGAGGGTGAGGGGCGAGGCCGGGTCAGCACGATCTACTTCCTGCTCGAAGCTGGGCAGACCTCGCATTGGCACCGGATTGATGCGGCAGAGGTGTGGCTGTGGCATGGCGGATCGGCGCTGGATCTGGGCGTGGCGCCGGGGGATGCCGGGCCGGTGCGCTGGATCCGTCTGGGCGGCGATGTGCTGAACGGCGAGGCGCCGCAGGGGGTGATCCCGACCGGGCATTGGCAATCGGCGCGGGCGGGCGATGGCTGGGCGCTGGTCAGTTGCGTGGTGGCGCCGGGATTTACCTTTGAGGGGTTTGAACTGGCCCCGCCGGGGTGGCATCCGGGTGAATAGCGGCTTGATGGTGCGCTGCATCATTCCACAATGGTTCTTGCAGGGTTGTTGAGCGCCGATTCGCCGCGTGGATCACGTGGCGAATTTGGCACATTGATCGCGATCCGGCGGGCCAAACTTGTATGCATTCCTATTCAAGCGCGATGCGGAGCGATTGCGCGCATTGAACCCACAATCGCCAGCTTTTCCCCGAAATATGCCGAATTCTAACGATATAGGTGGAGATTTCCCATGGGTGTGCTTTGGCATAATTGCGAAAAATGCAACCATATCGTTGGTGAATGCAATTGCTACATTCCCACCATTCACGTTACACGGGCTTCAACAACATAAAGGGTGCTTCGAGGCAATTGTTCCTAACCAAATAGGGGATATTGCCATGATCAAGACTGTTATCGCTGCCGCTGCTTTCGCTCTTCTGCCCGCCGTTGCTTTCGCTGAAGAAGCCCCCAAGCAGAGCTTCACCTATCAGGGCGTGACCTACACCTACACCTCGGAAGTGCAGAACGGCGTCAAGGTTCTCAAGGGCTCGGCCTATAACGGCAAGGTGCCTTTCGAACTCAAGGTGACCAAGAACGGCGTGTCGGGCACCTTCAACCGCGCTCCGGTCAACTTCGACATGCACGAAGTCCAGCACCTCGACAACAAGGACGTTGTTGAAGGCCAGTAAGGCGATCGGCCCCCAGCGGGCCGTGCTTTCTGAATGCTGAGATAAGCAAGGGGCGGCTGGAAGATATCTTCCGGCCGCCCTTTTGCATGTGCGAACATGTCTGGAGAGTTGCGGCCCAGCCGGTTGGTAGCCTCTTCTATAAGAGCCGGCCAGGCCGCGCGGTCGATATGGCAGGGCCCATCTGACAAATCCATGAATGAAATGGCCACATTGGCGAATTTTATGATTTTTTATGGCGGGCTTGGTTGACCCGCCCGGCAGGCCGAGCGATCATTTCAACGTCACGAAAATCTCGGCCTCCAGCACCCAGCGCGATTGCGTGGCATTGGCCGCCAGATTGCGCCATTTCGCCGCATACGTGCCCGAGGCCTGCACCTTGCCACCGGCATCGACGCCCTGCCAGGCGCCCTGCTCCATCGCTATTGGTTCGGCCTCGCTTGTAATAATAGCCTCGGTGGTTCGAACATAGGTGGTGCGCAGCGCAACAGGGGCGGCAAACTCCCGCTTCCATGCCAGCAGTTGCGCCTTGCGCCCGTTCAGCAGCGCGCTGTCCGTGCCCGTGATCAGCGTCACATGCGGGGCAAGAATAGCGCTGATGGCATTCAGGTCGCTCTGCGCCAGCGCACGGTTGAAGTTGGCGCGGGCAAGGCGGATGGCAAGGTCGGCGGTTGGGTTGTGCATGGGGTTTACCGCTGCGCGATTTTTCGGGTTTAGGGAAGGGGCGTTTTGGGGCGGAAGCAGATTTGCCCGCCGGAGGCAAAACAAACACGCGCGCCACACAAAACAAAAGGGCCGAGAGCCGCCCCGGCCCCCGACCCTTTCATCCATTCCAAACGAACCCTTATTCCGCAGCCGGAATGTAGAGATCGCCTGCTTCCTTATACTTTTCACTCATTTGCGCCATGCCCGCCTCGGCATCCTCGGCCGCGGCGAAGGTTTCAATCGGCGCGTTCTGCTTTGCGGCAAAGTCGCGCACTTCCTGCGTGATCTTCATTGAGCAGAATTTCGGCCCGCACATGCTGCAAAAATGAGCCGTCTTTGCCCCTTCTGCGGGCAGGGTCTGGTCGTGATACTGCTCGGCGGTGTCCGGGTCGAGCGACAGGTTGAACTGATCGCGCCAGCGGAATTCGAAGCGCGCGCGCGACAGGGCGTCGTCGCGCAATTTCGCCGCCGGGTGGCCCTTGGCCAAATCCGCCGCATGGGCGGCCAGCTTGTAGGTCACCACGCCGACCTTGACGTCATCGCGGTCGGGCAGGCCAAGGTGCTCCTTGGGCGTGACATAGCAGAGCATGGCGGTGCCGAACCAGCCAATCATCGCCGCGCCAATGCCCGACGTGATATGGTCATAACCCGGCGCAATGTCGGTGACGAGCGGCCCGAGCGTATAGAACGGAGCTTCACCGCAAGCGGCCAGTTGCTTGTCCATGTTTTCCTTGATCTTGTGCATCGGCACATGGCCGGGGCCTTCGATCATCACCTGAACGTCCTGCTCCCAAGCACGCTTGGTCAGCTCGCCCAACGTGTAGAGTTCGGCGAACTGCGCCTCGTCATTGGCATCGGCAATCGAGCCGGGGCGCAGACCGTCGCCCAGCGAATAGGCCACGTCATAGGCCTTCATGATCTCGGTGATCTCGTCGAAGCGTTCGTAGAGGAACGATTCCTTGTGATGCGCCAGACACCATTTGGCCATGATCGAGCCGCCGCGCGAGACGATGCCGGTGACACGCTTGGCGGTGAGGGGAATGTAGGGCAGGCGAACGCCCGCGTGGATGGTGAAATAATCGACGCCCTGTTCGGCCTGTTCGATCAGCGTGTCGCGGAACACTTCCCAGGTCAGATCCTCGGCAATACCGCCGACCTTTTCCAGAGCCTGATAGATCGGCACGGTGCCGATGGGAACGGGGCTGTTGCGCAGGATCCATTCGCGCGTGTCATGGATGTTGCGCCCGGTCGACAGGTCCATCACCGTGTCGGCGCCGTGGCGGATGGCCCAGACCATCTTGTCCACTTCCGAGGCCACGTCCGAGGCCACGGCCGAATTGCCGATATTGGCGTTGATCTTGACCAGGAAATTGCGGCCGATCGCCATGGGCTCGGATTCGGGGTGGTTGATGTTGCTGGGAATGATCGCGCGGCCGCGCGCCACTTCGGAGCGCACGAATTCGCCCGTCACGAAATCGGGGATTTCCGCGCCCCAGCTTTGCCCGTCACGCTCCAGCTTTTCCTTCAGGATCGCGCGGCCAAGGTTTTCGCGTTGGGCCACATATTCCATTTCCGGCGTGACGATGCCGCGGCGGGCATAGTGCATCTGGGAAACATTGGCGCCGGCGCGCGCGCGCAGGGGCCGCAGGTTGACCGCCGGAAAGGGCGGTACGCCGCCGCTGCGATCAGGCCCCTTCAGGCCATTGTCCTCCGGCTTGACCGCGCGGGCGTCATATTCCTCGACATCGCCGCGCGCCAAAATCCACTCGCGGCGCAGCGGCGCAAGGCCAGCGGCAATGTCGATCGTGGCCTTGGGATCGGTATAGGGGCCGGACGTGTCATAGACCCGCACGGCCGGCTCGTTGGCCGACGACTCCAGCGCGATCTCGCGCATGGCAACCTTGATTTCGGGATGGCTGGGCGAGGGGACGTAGATCTTTTTCGAGCCACGGATCGCGCCGGTGGTGACGCCAATTTCAAGGGGGGAGTTGATGTCGGCCATGGAGTGCTTTCTGCTGTTTATCCGAAGCGGGCCATGCCAATCACGGTCAGAGCCAGCCCGATGAGAGTGGTGATGCCGGCCCATCCCTTGTGAAAATTGCCAAGGGTTTTCAGCCACATCTGGGTATAAAGATCACAGGCGAACAGGATGGCCAGAGCCTCGGCCATCATCAGTCCGCCCAATGCCTTGATGATGCAGGTGAGAAGGTCATGCGGTATCCATGGATTGGCCAGATAGACCACGCTGCCCACCAGCAGTTCCAGCATGCCGCATAGAAACTGCAAGGCGGGTGAGCCTTCCACCTCGCCGATCATGGTTTGCCAAACTCCCGGTTGCCGCAGCGCCCCTGCCCCCGCCGCCAAGGCGGCCAGACCAAGAATAAGAGCGCTCCAAGCCGTGGGATCTCCAGCTTCCTGCATACCTTCTCCTTTGTTTTTTCGTTTTTATCTCGCCTTCACATTCTGCGGCGTCAGGAGAGGAGGAGCGGGGGGCACCATACCGGGCCGACAGACGCTTCCCTCCCTACGCCCGGATTAACGGGTTCAGGTTCAGCGGGTCGTGGGGCGTTAGGCCCACCTCTCAGCCACATGGCTCCCCGGGGATATGCATGGCAGGTTATGCGAAGGCGAAGGCCTTGGCAAGCGCGCTGAGGGCCGGTTTTGCCGCAGGTTCGGCCATCTCGAAATTTCTCACGGATTTGCCCCTATGGTCGGTTGCCGGAAAGCGGTTGCTAACATAGACTTGGGGCCATGGCGGGAAATGACACGGATATTGCCATCCTCGGGGGCGGATTGGCAGGCGGGCTGGTGGCGCTGGCTTTGGCGGCGCGTCGGCCTGATTTGCGCATCCTGCTGGTCGAGCGCGAGGAGAAGCTGGGAGGGCACCATTTCTGGTCCTTCTTCCTCAGCGACATTCCGGTGGCCGCGCGCTGGTTGCTCAAACCTCTGGTGGTGGGCAAATGGGGCAGCCACAGCGTGCGCTTTTCCGGCAACCGCCGCCATCTTGGCAATCCCTATCGCACGATTTCCAGCGCCCGTTTCGATGCGGCCCTGCGCGAGGCGCTGTCTGCGGGCTCGATCCTGACCGGGGCCACGGTGACGGCCTATGACCGGCGCGGTTTCACGCTGGCCGACGGGCGGCAGTTTCGCGCGGGGGCCGTGATCGACGCGCGCGGCGCGGCGGCCTTTCCGGGCCTGCGCGGCGGTTGGCAGAAATTTCTGGGTCAGGTGGTGCGGACCGCTTCGCCCCATGGCCTGAGCGCCCCCATCATCATGGACGGCAACCGGTCGCAGCATGACGGGTTCCGCTTTGTTTATGTCCTGCCCTTTTCGGATGACACGGTATTCATCGAGGACACCTATTACTCCGACACGCCCGACATTGACGCCCCCACCCTGCGCGATCGCATCGAGGCCTATGCCAAGAGCCGCAGCTGGACCATCGTCGAGGTGCTGGACGAGGAGCAGGGCGTGTTGCCGGTGGTGGCCGAGGGCGAGCCTCATGCGCTGATCGAGGGGATGCATGGCGTGGCGCGGATCGGCGTGGCGGGGGGGCTGTTTCATCCCCTGACCGGCTATTCGCTGCCCACGGCGGTGCGCGTGGCGACGATGATTGCCGATATGTCCGACATGTCGGGCGAGGCGATTGCCGGTGCGGTCGAGGATTATGCGCGGGCCCATTGGCGCGCGGGCGGCTTTTATCGCCTGCTGGCGCGGATGCTGTTCGGCGCGGCGCGGCCTGACAAGCGGCATCGGGTGTTTGCCCGCTTCTATCGTCTGGGCGACGGGCTGATCGAACGGTTCTATGCCGGGCAATCGACATGGGCGGATCGGGTCCGCCTGCTGGTCGGGCGGCCGCCGGTGCCGTTGATGGCGGCGCTGGCCTGTCTGCTCGGGCGGGGGCGCGAACTGGCCGATCTGGGGGCGCCGGGGCGCCTGTCTCAGGATACAACGATACCGGCCTTTGCCGGGGAAACCGAGGACGCATGAAAAAGGCCTGTGTGATTGGCGCGGGATTTGGCGGTCTGGCTCTGGCCATCCGCCTGCAATCCGCCGGGATCGCCACGACGCTGGTCGAGGCGCGCGAGCGTCCGGGCGGGCGCGCCTATGTGTGGGAGCGGGACGGCCATACGTTCGATGCCGGACCCACGGTGATCACCGATCCCTCCTGCCTGTCGGAACTGTGGGGGCTGACAGGGCATGATATGGCAGGCGATGTCGATCTGATGCCGGTGATGCCCTTCTATCGCCTGCAATGGACCGATGGCAGCCATTTCGACTATTCCAATGACGAAGCCAAATTGCGCAGCGAGATCAATCGCGTGGCGCCGGGCGATCTGGCGGGCTATCAGCAATTTCTCGATTTCGCGGGCGAGGTCTATCGCGAGGGCTATGTCAAGCTGGGCCATGTGCCGTTCCTCGACTTCAAGAGCATGATCAAGGCCGCCCCCGCGCTGATGAAGCATCAGGCGTGGCGCAGCGTCTATTCGCGCGTGGCCGGGTTCGTTCAGTCGGAGAAGCTGCGCGAGGCGCTCTCGTTCCACACGCTCTTGGTGGGCGGCAATCCGATGGCCACCAGCAGCATCTATGCGCTGATCCACAAGCTGGAAAAGGATGGCGGCGTGTGGTGGGCGCGGGGCGGCACCAATCGGCTGGTTTCGGGCATGGTCGCGCTGTTTGAACGGCTGGGCGGGACGCTGCGGCTGGGCGATGGGGCGGTGCGGATCCACACGATCGGCAATCGCGCGCATGAGGTGGAAACCAAGAGCGGGTGGCGCGAACGCTTCGATGCCGTGGCCAGCAACGGCGACCTGATGCACACCTATCGCGATCTGCTGGGCGATACGCCGCGCGGGGCGGAATATGCCCGTTCGCTGGCGCGTAAACGCTGGTCGCCCAGCCTGTTCGTCGTCCATTTCGGGCTGGAGGGGCAATTCCCCCATATCCCCCACCACATGATCCTGTTCGGGCCGCGCTATAAGGGCCTGCTGGAGGATATTTTCGACAATGGCGTGCTGCCGCGCGATTTCTCGATCTATCTGCACCATCCCACCGCCTCCGACCCGTCCATGGCGCCCGAGGGGCGCAGCACGTTTTATGCGCTGGTGCCGGTGGCCCATCGGGGCAAGCTGGCGGTGGATTGGGATCAGGTCGGGCCGATCCTCGAAAAGCGGATATTGGACGAGGTGGGCCGCCGGTTGATCCCGGATATCCATGACCGAGTGGCCACCAAGTTCCACTACGCCCCCACCGATTTCGAAACCGACCTTTCCGCCTATATGGGCAGCGCCTTCAGCCTCGAACCGATCCTGACGCAAAGTGCGTGGTTCCGTGGGCATAACCGTGATGATGTGATTCCTAACCTTTATCTCGTGGGCGCGGGGACGCATCCGGGGGCGGGGATTCCCGGCGTTGTGGGCAGCGCAAAGGCGACCGCCGGGTTGATGATTGAGGATTTGCGGGGGTAAATGGAGGAGGTTTTACCTCCGGCGGGCAAAGGGACTCGTCCCTTTGCAATCCCGTTAATGTCGGCGTTGCGTTATGGGTTCGGCCTTGGGTGTTGGGCGCGTGGTTTGAATTTGAAAGCCTGCGGCTCCGATCAGCGCTGCTTGCCCGCGCCGCAGGCTTTGATGGGATAAGCGCCACCTTGCCAACCGGGCGCACCCCCAAATAATGGGATTGCAAAGGGCCCCGCCCTTTGCCTGCCGGAGGCAAACCTTATTCCTCCGACAATTGACAAACCGCCCCCACACGCCTAATGCCCGCCGGTTCCATCGCTTCGAGCAAGGGCGGCCCAGCGCGGGGGTCATCCACGAAAGGAGGCGGTGGTGTTGCATCTGACGCCAGAGGCTGCGGGCCTTCACTCCGATTACGGGGTGATTCGCCAGCGGCCTTTTGTGCGTTTAATGGTGCCGCCATTTACCCCGCGCATGGCATTATTTTTCGGCTTCGTGCCTCTTTTTTCCGCGAAAAAGAGGCATTGCGCCATCAACGAAAGAGGCAAAGTCTAGCCCTATGGCAACCCAGCCCATCTCCCGCGCTTCGGCCAAGCGCCGGATCCGCAAGATCTTCGGTGATATTCACGAAGTGACGCAGATGCCGAACCTGATTCAGGTTCAGCGCGAATCCTATGAGCAGTTCCTGCGCTCGAACCCCGCTGTGGGTTACGTCTCGGGGCTGGAAAAGACGCTGCGTTCGGTGTTCCCGATCCGCGACTTTGCCGGCACCAGCGAGCTGGACTTTGTCCATTACGAACTGGAAGAGCCCAAGTACGACATCACTGAATGTCGTCAGCGCGGGATCACCTATGCCGCTCCGATGAAGGTGACGCTGCGCCTGATCGTGTTTGAAGTCGACGCCGAGACCGAAACCCGGTCGGTGCTCGATATCAAGGAGCAGGACGTGTACATGGGCGACATGCCGCTCATGACCGAGAACGGCACCTTCGTCATCAACGGCACCGAGCGCGTGATCGTGTCGCAGATGCACCGTTCGCCGGGCGTGCTGTTCGACCATGACCGCGGCAAGACGCATTCCTCGGGCAAGTTCCTGTTCGCCGCCCGCGTGATCCCTTATCGCGGCTCGTGGCTGGACTTTGAATTCGACGCCAAGGACATCGTCAACGTCCGTATCGACCGCAAGCGCAAGCTGCCCGTTACGGCGCTGCTGCATGCGCTGGGTCTGAACGACGAAGAGATCCTGCATTATTTCTATCAGACGATCGTCTGGAACCGCGCGAGCGGCGGCTGGAAGATCCCCTATGTTGCCGAAGCATGGCGCGGCGCCAAGCCCGCCTTCGACATCGTCGATGCGGCCAGCGGTGAAGTGGTCTTTGCAGCGGGCACCAAGATCAGCCCGCGCGCTGCCAACAAGGCGGAAAAGGACGGCCTCAAGGATCTGCTGATCCCGACCGAGGAAATCTTTGGCCGTTACAGCGCCAATGACGTGATCAATGAATCGACCGGCCGGATTTATATCGAGGCCGGCGAGGAAGTGACGGCCGAAAACCTGGCCGCGCTCGACGCTGCCGGGATTGACGCTTTCGAACTGCTCGACATCGACCATGTCAGCACTGGTCCGTGGATCCGCAACACGTTGAAGGCCGACAAGGCCGAAGACCGCGATCACGCTCTGGCCGACATCTATCGCGTGATGCGCCCCGGCGAACCGCCGACGCGCGAAACCGCCGAAGCGCTGTTTGCCGGCCTGTTCTTTGACGCTGACCGCTATGACCTCTCGGCCGTGGGCCGCGTCAAGCTGAACATGCGTCTTGGCCTGGAATGCGATGACACGATCACCACGCTGCGCACCGACGACATCATGGCCGTCGTCAAGGAGCTGGTGAACCTGAAGGACGGCAAGGGCGAAGTCGATGACATCGACAACCTCGGCAACCGCCGCGTGCGTTCGGTGGGCGAGCTGCTGGAAAACCAGTATCGCGTCGGCCTGCTGCGCATGGAGCGCGCCGTCAAGGAGCGCATGAGCAGCGTCGATGTCTCGACCGTGATGCCCAACGACCTCATCAACGCCAAGCCCGCCGTGGCCGCGGTGCGTGAGTTCTTCGGCTCCTCGCAGCTGTCGCAGTTCATGGACCAGACCAACCCGCTGTCCGAAGTGACGCACAAGCGCCGCGTTTCGGCGCTCGGGCCGGGCGGTCTGACGCGTGAGCGCGCGGGCTTTGAAGTCCGCGACGTTCATCCGACGCACTATGGCCGTATCTGCCCGATTGAAACGCCCGAAGGCCCGAACATCGGTCTGATCAACTCGCTTTCGACCTTTGCGCGCGTCAACAAGTACGGTTTCATCGAAACCCCGTACCGCAAGGTAATCGACGGCAAGGTCACGGGCGACGTGGTCTATCTCTCGGCGATGGAAGAGCAGAAGCACACGGTGGCGCAGGCTTCGGCCGAAACCAACGCGGATGGCTCTTTTGTCGAAGAACTGGTCAGCGCGCGTCAGAACGGCGAATTCGTGATGGCGCCGCGCGAAACGATCACGCTGATGGACGTTTCCCCCAAGCAGCTCGTTTCGGTGGCCGCCTCGCTCATTCCCTTCCTGGAAAATGACGACGCCAACCGCGCGCTCATGGGCTCGAACATGCAGCGTCAGGCTGTGCCGCTGGTGAAGGCCGATGCGCCTTTCGTCGGCACGGGCATGGAAGAAACCGTGGCGCGCGATTCGGGCGCCGCGATTGCTGCTTCGCGCGCCGGTATCGTCGATCAGGTGGACGCCACCCGTATCGTGATCCGCGTGTCGGGCGACATCGAGCCGGGCAAGTCGGGCGTGGACATCTATACGCTGCAAAAGTTCGAGCGTTCGAACCAGTCGACCTGCATCAACCAGCGTCCGCTGGTGAAGGTGGGCGACAGCGTCGAAAAGGGCGATATCATTGCCGACGGTCCCTCGACCGAGCTGGGCGAGTTGGCGCTGGGCCGCAACGTGCTGGTCGCGTTCATGCCCTGGAATGGCTACAATTACGAAGACTCCATCCTGATCAGCGAACGCATCGTGAAGGAAGACGTCTTTACCTCGATCCACATCGAGGAATTTGAAGTCATGGCCCGCGACACCAAGCTTGGGCCTGAAGACATTACCCGCGACATCCCGAATGTGGGCGAGGAATCGCTGCGCAATCTCGACGAAGCGGGCATTGTTTACATCGGCGCCGAAGTGCATCCGGGCGATATCCTTGTCGGCAAGATCACGCCCAAGGGCGAAAGCCCGATGACGCCGGAAGAAAAGCTGCTGCGCGCGATCTTTGGTGAAAAGGCCAGCGACGTGCGCGACACCTCGCTGCGTCTGCCGCCGGGCGTGGCCGGCACGATTGTCGACGTTCGCGTCTTCAACCGTCACGGTATCGAAATCGACGACCGTACCCGCGCGATCCAGAACGAGGAAATCGAACGCCTCGCCAAGGACCGTGAGGACGAGCGCGCGATTCTGAACCGCGCCACCTTCAACCGTCTCAAGGACATGCTGATCGGCCAGGTGGCCGCAGCCGCGCCCAAGGGTCTGAAGAAGGGCATCGAGATCACCGAAGAAGTGCTGGCCGAGGTCGAGCGCTACGAATGGTGGAAGTTTGCCGTGGCCGATGATGCGCGCCAGCAGCAGCTGGAAGCGACCAAGGCGCAGTATGACACGGCCATCAAGGCGATCGTCGAGAAGTTCGAGGACCGCAAGGAAAAGCTGGAGCGCGGCGACGAACTGGCTCCGGGCGTGCTCAAGATGGTCAAGGTGTTCGTGGCGGTGAAGCGCAAGCTGCAGCCGGGCGACAAGATGGCCGGCCGTCACGGCAACAAGGGCATCATCAGCCGCATCCTGCCGCAGGAAGACATGCCCTTCCTCGAGGACGGTACGCCGGTGGACTTCGTACTGAACCCGCTGGGTGTGCCTTCGCGCATGAACGTGGGTCAGATCTTCGAAACCCATCTGGGCTGGGCCGCTCGCGGTCTGGGTCGCAAGATCGGTGCTGCACTGGATGCATGGCGCGAAGCCAATCCGAACCCGCAGGCGGGCGAGCCCCCCGAAGCGGTGCGCGAATTGCTCAAGGACATCTACGGCGACAATTACACCGCCGATCTGGATGACCGCAGCGATCTGGAGATCATCGAGCTGGCCCAGAGCGTCCGCAACGGCGTGCCGATGGGTTCGCCGGTGTTCGACGGTGCGGTGGAAGCCGATGTGACCGCGATGCTGCGCAAGGCGGGGCTGGATGAATCGGGTCAGGTGACCCTGTTCGACGGTCGCACCGGCGAGGCGTTCGACCGCAAGGTGACCGTGGGCATGAAGTATGTGCTCAAGCTGCACCACCTGGTTGACGATAAGATCCACGCACGTTCGATCGGGCCCTACTCGCTTGTTACCCAGCAGCCGCTGGGCGGTAAGGCGCAGTTCGGTGGTCAGCGCTTTGGTGAAATGGAAGTGTGGGCGCTGCAGGCTTATGGCGCGGCTTACACGCTTCAGGAAATGCTCACCGTCAAGTCGGACGACGTGGTGGGCCGCACCAAGGTGTATGAAGCCATCGTCAAGGGCGACGACACGTTCGAGGCCGGTATCCCCGAAAGCTTCAACGTGCTCGTCAAGGAAATGCGCTCGCTGGGGCTGAATGTCGAACTGTCCTCGTTGACCGACGAGGATGGCGACGATCTGGCCGACGCGGCGGAGTGAGGGAACAGGGCGGCCTTAACCGGTCGCCCGCCCTTCGCCCCAGAGATTTGACCCCTTAGAGGGACGACATATGAACGACCTGACCAAATTTACCAATCAGATGGCGAAGCCGGAAACCTTCGACCAGATCCAGATCGGTCTGGCCTCGCCTGAGCGCATCCGCAGCTGGTCCTTCGGCGAGATCAAGAAGCCGGAAACGATCAACTACCGTACGTTCAAGCCCGAGCGTGACGGCCTGTTCTGCGCGCGTATCTTCGGCCCCGTGAAGGACTATGAGTGCCTTTGCGGTAAGTATAAGCGCATGAAGTACAAGGGCGTCGTCTGCGAAAAGTGCGGCGTCGAAGTGACCGTGACCAAGGTGCGCCGCGAGCGCATGGGCCATATCGAACTGGCCGCGCCGGTTGCGCATATCTGGTTCCTGAAGTCGCTGCCTTCGCGCATCGGCCTGCTGCTCGACATGCAGTTGAAGCAGCTGGAACGCATCCTGTACTTTGAATCCTATGTGGTGATCGAGCCGGGCCTGACCCCGCTTGAAAAGTACCAACTGCTGACCGAAGATGAGCTGCTCGACTATCAGGACGAGTATGGCGAAGACGCGTTCAGCGCCGGGATCGGCGCCGAGGCGGTCAAGCACATGCTGATGAGCCTCGACATGGTTCAGGAGAAGGAAGACCTTCTCAAGGAACTGGCCGAGACGAAGTCGGAACTGAAGCCCAAGAAGATCATCAAGCGCCTGAAGGTCGTGGAAAGCTTCATCGATTCGGGCAACCGCCCCGAATGGATGATCCTCGACGTGGTGCCGGTCATTCCGCCGGATCTGCGCCCGCTGGTGCCGCTGGACGGTGGCCGCTTTGCGACCTCGGACCTGAACGACCTTTATCGTCGCGTCATCAACCGTAACAACCGTCTCAAGCGCCTGATCGAACTGCGCGCGCCCGACATCATCGTGCGCAACGAAAAGCGCATGTTGCAGGAAGCCGTTGACGCCCTGTTCGACAACGGCCGCCGTGGCCGCGTCATCACGGGTGCCAACAAGCGTCCTCTGAAGTCGCTGTCCGACATGCTCAAGGGCAAGCAGGGCCGCTTCCGTCAGAACCTGCTCGGCAAGCGCGTCGACTATTCGGGCCGTTCGGTGATCGTGACCGGGCCGGAATTGAAACTGCATCAGTGCGGCCTGCCCAAGAAGATGGCGCTCGAACTGTTCAAGCCGTTCATCTACGCCCGTCTGGACGCCAAGGGTCTGTCGATGACCCTGAAGCAGGCCAAGAAGTGGGTGGAAAAGGAACGCAAGGAAGTCTGGGACATCCTGGACGAGGTCATCCGCGAACACCCCGTCATGCTCAACCGCGCGCCCACGCTGCACCGTCTGGGCATTCAGGCGTTCGAACCCGTGCTGATCGAGGGCAAGGCGATCCAGCTTCACCCGCTGGTCTGCTCGGCCTTCAACGCCGACTTCGACGGTGACCAGATGGCCGTCCACGTTCCGCTGAGCCTTGAGGCCCAGTTGGAAGCGCGCGTGCTGATGATGTCGACCAACAACATCCTCTCGCCCGCAAACGGCAAGCCGATCATCGTGCCTTCGCAGGACATGGTGCTGGGCATCTATTACCTCTCGATGGACCGCGCAGGCGAGCCGGGCGAGGGCATGCTGCTGGCCGATATGGCCGAAGTGCATCAGGCGCTGGAGGCCAAGGCCGTCACGCTGCACTCGAAGGTCATCGCCCGCGTTCCGCAGACCGACGAAAACGGCAAGACCTATCTGAAGCGTTTTGAAACGACTCCGGGCCGTATGCTGATCGGCGAATGCCTGCCGCACAGCCACAAGGTGCCCTTCGACGTCGTCAACCGCCTGCTGACCAAGAAGGACGTGGGCGACGTGATCGACGAGGTCTATCGCCACACCGGCCAGAAGGACACGGTGCTGTTTGCCGACGCCATCATGAGCCTTGGCTTCCGCCACGCGTTCAAGGCGGGCATCTCCTTCGGCAAGGATGACATGATCATCCCGGATTCGAAGGATGCGCTGGTGGCCGAGACCAAGGAACTGGTTGCCGACTATGAGCAGCAGTATCAGGACGGTCTGATCACGCAGCAGGAAAAGTACAACAAGGTCATCGACGCCTGGAGCCGTTGCGGCGATCAGGTGGCCGCGGCCATGATGGAAGAGCTGAAGTCCAGCCCTGTGGACCCCGAGACCGGCCGTCAAAAGCCGATCAACGCGATCTACATGATGAGCCACTCGGGCGCGCGTGGTTCGCCAACCCAGATGAAGCAGCTGGCCGGTATGCGCGGCCTGATGGCCAAGCCGTCGGGCGAGATCATCGAAACGCCGATCATCTCGAACTTCAAGGAAGGTCTGACCGTTCTTGAATACTTCAACTCGACCCACGGCGCCCGTAAGGGTCTGGCGGACACCGCGCTCAAGACGGCGAACTCGGGTTACCTGACCCGCCGTCTGGTCGACGTGTCGCAGGACTGCGTGGTCATCATCAATGACTGCGGCACCGAACGCGCTCTGGAAATGCGCGCGATCGTTCAGGGCGGTAGCACCATCGCCTCGCTGGGCGAGCGTATCCTTGGCCGTACTCTGGCCGATGACATCCTTGCCAAGGATGGCTCGGTGATCGTGGCCAAGGGCACGCTGCTGGACGAACCGGCGGTGGCGCTGATCGAATCGCATGGCATCCAGTCGGCGCGCATCCGCTCGCCGCTGGTCTGCGAGGCGACTCAGGGCGTCTGCGGCACCTGCTATGGCCGCGACCTTGCACGCGGTACGCCGGTCAACATCGGTGAAGCGGTCGGCGTTATCGCCGCCCAGTCGATCGGTGAACCCGGCACGCAGCTGACCATGCGTACGTTCCACATCGGTGGCGCGGCGCAGGTGAACGAACAGTCGAACCTTGAAGCGCTGTGCGACGGTCACGTCGAATATCGCGACATCCCGACCATCGTCGACAAGCGCGGGCGTCTGCTCAGCCTTGCCCGCAATGGCGAAATCGCGCTGATCGACACCGATGGCCGCGAGCGCGCCATGCACCGTGTGCCTTATGGTACGCATCTGCTCCACAAGAGCGGCGCGACCGTGAAGCAGGGCGAACGTCTGGCCGAATGGGATCCGTTCACCACCCCGATCATCACCGAAAAGTCGGGTATCGTGAAGTATCAGGACCTGATCGACGGCCGCACCCTGACCGAGCAGGTGGACGAAGCGACGGGTATGACCCAGCGCATCATCACCGAAAACCGCTCGACCAGCCGCGGCAAGAAGGAGGACCTGCGTCCCCGTCTGACCCTGCTGGACGAAGGTTCGGGCGAGGCGGCGCGCTATATGCTGGCGCCGGGCACGACGCTCTCGGTCGAGGATGGCCAGTTCGTGGAATCGGGCGACGTTATCGCCCGTGCCTCGCGCGAAGCCGCCAAGACACGCGACATCACCGGCGGTCTGCCGCGTGTGGCCGAACTGTTCGAAGCGCGCATTCCCAAGGACAATGCGGTGATCGCCAAGATCGCGGGCCGCATTGAATTTGTCCGCGATTACAAGGCGAAGCGCAAGATCGCCATTGTGCCGCAGGAAGGCGAACCGGTCGAATACCTGATCCCCAAGAGCAAGGTGATCGACGTTCAGGAAGGCGACTGGGTCAAGAAGGGCGACAACCTGATTTCGGGCTCGCCCAACCCGCATGACATTCTGGAAGTGATGGGGATCGAGGCGCTGGCCGAATATCTCGTCGCAGAAATCCAGGAAGTCTATCGCTTGCAGGGCGTGAAGATCAACGACAAGCACATCGAGGTGATCGTTCGCCAGATGCTGCAAAAGGTCGAGATCACGTTCGGTGGCGATACCACGCTGCTGCCGGGCGAGCAGGTCGATCTGGAAGAAATGCTGGAAACCAATGCCAAGCTGACCGAAGGCCAGCGTCCGGCAGAGGGCAAGCCGGTGCTGCTGGGCATCACCAAGGCTTCGCTCCAGACGCGTTCGTTCATCTCGGCCGCTTCGTTCCAGGAAACCACCCGCGTGCTGACGCAGGCGGCGGTCGAAGGCAAGAAGGACAGCCTGATCGGTCTGAAGGAAAACGTCATCGTGGGCCGCCTCATCCCCGCCGGTACCGGCGCGGGCATGAACCGCATCCGCGTGGCTGCCTCCAGCCGCGATGCGGCGCTGCGCGCCTCGTATCGCAAGCTGCAGGAGCACCTGATCGCTCCGGCAACGGCGGCCGAAGAGCATGCGGCCGAACTGGCTCAGGGGCCTGAGGCCGCTGGTCTGGTCGATCCGCTGGCGCCGATGGAAGGGGAAACCCATGGCCTCGACGCCGATGCCGGTGATTACCTGAACAAGGGCGAGGAATAAGCGTTCCAATTCTCAGGTTTGAGACAGAAGACCCCGCTGGAGCGATCCGGCGGGGTTTTTTGTTTGTTGGGGGAGAGGTTAAGGATGCCTCCGGCGGGCAAAGGGCGGGGGCCCTTTGCAATCCCGTTAATGGGGTTGCGCGGGGGGTAACAGCGGGGTGTTTTGGACGAGAGTGTCTAAAGCCTGCGGCGCGGCAAAAGACGAGCTTGCAGCGCCCCGCCCCCAATATCGGGATTGTTAAGGGCCCCGCCCTTAACCCGCCGGAGGCATAAAGCCTTTCTCCTCCCAATCACCCTTCCCATTCGCGCAAAGCGCTCCTAAACCTGCGCCCATGCCCGATACTTTGAAAATCACCCTCGCCCAGTTGAACCAGTCCGTTGGCGATCTGGCCGGCAATGCCGCAGGCATGCTGGCCGCGCGCGACCGTGCGAAAGAGGCGGGGGCGGATCTGATCGCTTTCCCCGAATTGCAACTGGTCGGCTATCCGCCCGAGGACCTGGTGTTGAAACCCAGTCTGGTCGAGCGCGCGACCGCCGAGTTGCAGAAGATGGCCCAGACCACGGCGGCGGGCGGCCCGGCGATGCTGGTGGGCAGCGTGTTTGTGGCCGATGGGGCGCTGCATAATGGCGTGGCCTTGCTGGATCAGGGCAAGGTGGCGGCGATCCGGTTCAAGCATGAGCTGCCCAATTACGGCACCTTTGACGAGATGCGCCTGTTTCAGCCGGGACCTTTGCCCGAGCCGATCATCTTTCGCGGCACCATGATCGGCGTGCCGATCTGCGAGGATATCTGGCACCCCAATGTCTGCCGCCATCTGGCCGATTTCGGGGCCGAGATTTTCCTGTGTCCCAATGGCAGCCCCTATGAAATCGACAAGGATACGCTGCGCATCGACGGCGTGGCCAAGCGCCGCGCCTCGGCAACCGGGGTGCCGCTGGCCTATCTGAACCGCGTGGGCGGGCAGGACGAACTGGTGTTTGACGGGGCCAGTTTCGTGGTCAACGGCGATGGCGGCCTCGCGGTCCAGATGAAGGACTGGGAGGAGCAGGAGGTTCTGACCCGCTGGACCAAGACCGCCAAGGGCTGGCGCTGCGACCGGGGCGAGATCGAGCCGCAGGCTGAGCATCCCGAGGACGTTTACTGCGCGATGGTGCTGGCGCTGCGTGACTATGTGAACCGCAACAAGTTTCCCGGCGTGGTGCTTGGCCTGTCGGGCGGGATCGATTCGGCGCTCTGCGCGGCGATTGCGGTCGATGCGCTGGGCGCTGATCGTGTGTGGTGCGTGATGCTGCCCAGCCGCTATACCAGCACGGAAAGCCTGATCGATGCCACCGAATGCGCGCATATGCTGGGCGTGAAATATGACACGGTGCCGATCGTCCCGGCGGTCAAGGCGTTTGAAGATATGCTCTCGCCGCCCTTTGCGGGGCGCGCGCCGGATCTGACCGAGGAGAATATCCAGAGCCGCATCCGGGGCGTCACGTTGATGGCGCTGTCGAACAAGTTCGGCCCGATGCTGGTCACCACCGGCAACAAGAGCGAGATGAGTGTCGGCTATGCCACGATCTATGGCGATATGAACGGCGGCTATAACCCGCTGAAAGATGCATATAAAATGACGGTCTTTGCGCTTTCGAAATGGCGCAACAAGCATCGCCCGCGGATCGCCCTTGGTCCCGATGGGCCGGTGATGCCCGACAATATCATCGCCAAGCCGCCCTCGGCCGAATTGCGCCCGGATCAGAAGGATTCCGATTCCCTGCCGCCCTATGACGTGCTGGACGCGATCCTGCTGGGTCTGGTCGAACATGAAAAGTCGGTCGAGCAACTGGTGAGCGAAGGCTTTGACCGCGCCACCGTCAGCCGGATCGAGCGCCTGCTCCATCTGGCCGAATATAAGCGTCGGCAGGCGCCTCCGGGGGTCAAGCTGGGCTCGCGCAATTTCGGGCGGGATCGGCGGTATCCGATTACGCAGGCGTTTCGGACGGCGTAAATAGGCAGGAAGTGGGCCTCCGGCGGGCAAAGGGCGGGGGCCCTTTGCAATCCCGTTATGGGGATGGCGGTCGGTTCGCGGCGCGGGGGTTATAGGTTATCGGTTTAAAGCCTGCGGCGCGGCTAACTCATTGCTCAAAGCGCCGCAGGCTTTAACATTCCAACAACGCAACCATGCACAAGGTAGCCCCCGCATCACCACGCCCCCAATATCGGGATTGTTAAGGGCCCCCGCCCTTAACCCGCCGGAGGCATCTCGCTCTTTCCTCCCCCGCGCATCCCCCCTATATGCCCGGCATGACCACGACCACACGCTTCGCCCCCAGCCCCACGGGGATGCTCCATATCGGCAATATCCGCACCGCGCTGCACAACTGGATGCTGGCGCAGAAGAGCGGGGGCAAGTTTCTGCTGCGCATCGACGATACCGATGGCGCGCGCAGCCGTGAGGAATATGTCGAGGGCATCCGTGCCGATCTGGCTTGGTTGGGTCTGAACTATGAAGGCGAAGAGCGCCAGTCGGCCCGTTTCGCCCTGTATGAGCGCGAGTTTACCAAGCTGATGGAGGCTGGGCGCGTCTATCGTTGCTATGAAACGGCGCAGGAGCTGGATCTCAAGCGCAAAGTGCTGCTCTCGCGCGGGTTGCCGCCGATTTACGATCGCGCGGCGCTGGCGCTGACCGAGCCGGACCATGAGGCCAAGGCGGCGGCGGGCGAGGCGCCCCACTGGCGTTTTCTGCTGGACCGCGACGAGCCGATTGCGTGGGAAGACGGCGTGCGCGGCCCCCAGCATTTCGACCCCGCCACCATGTCCGATCCGGTCATCCGCCGCGCCGATGGCTCGTGGCTCTATATGCTGCCCTCGGTGATCGACGATATCGACATGGGCGTCACGCAGATCCTGCGCGGCGAGGACCATGTGTCGAACACCGCGACGCAGGTGCAGATGTTCACCGCCCTTGGCGCGCCCGTGCCCGCCTTTGCCCATAGCGCGCTGCTGACCGGGTCCGAGGGCAAGCTGTCCAAGCGTCTGGGTTCGCTGGGCGTGGCCGAATTGCGCGAAGCCGGCATCGAGCCGGAAGCGATCATCAGCCTGCTGGCCCGCCTTGGCACCAGCGATCCGGTCGATGCCTCCCTCTCGGTTGAGGAATTGTGCGCAGCTTTTGACCTCTCACGCTTTGGCCGCGCGCCGGCCCGCTTTGACGAGGCCGAACTGGCGCGTCTGAATGCCCAGATCATCCACCGTATGCCCTATGCCCGCGTGGCCGACCGCCTGCCCACCGGGATGGGGGAGGAAGCATGGGAGGCGATCCGCCCCAACCTCAACACCGTGGCCGAGGCGGCCGATTGGTGGGCCGTGGTCAAGGGGCCGATCAACGCCCCCCCGCAGGACGACGAGTCCCGCGCCTTCCTGTCTCAGGCCGCCGAAGTGGCCGCCACGCTCGATTGGGCCGATGGGCCTTGGGCTGCGCTGACAGGGGCTTTGAAAGAGGCAACCGGGCGCAAGGGGAAGGCGCTCTTCCTGCCTTTGCGTCTGGCGATCACCGGCATGGAGCATGGGCCGGATATGGGCGCTCTCCTTCCGCTGATCGGGCGGGATGAGGTTGTGGCGCGGTTGAAGGGGTAAGGTTGGCCTCCGGCGGGCAAAGGGCGGGGGCCCTTTGTAATCCCGTTTATGGGGTGGCGTATGACCTGCCGGTTTGGTGTTTTTCCGAATGTATTCCAGCCTGCGGCGCGACGAACTCATCGGCAAATGCGCCGCAGGCTTTAAAATTCAAGCATGGCGTCTGACACATGACGCCGAACCTCCACGCCAACGCTGACAATACCGGGATTGTTAAGGGCCCCGCCCTTAACCCGCCGGAGGCATAATCAGGCCACGACCTCGGCCACCTCTTCGCTCGCTGCCTCCAGCAAACGCTTCTCGACCGATTTCTGCCGCCCGCCGCCATCGACCTTTCCGCCGAACAGGTCGGTGACGTAGAACGTATCCACCGCGCGCTCGCCATAGGTGGCGACATGGGCGGAATGGACGATCAGGCGCGATTCGAACAGCGCGCGCGCCAGTCGGTTGAGCAATGCGGGCCGATCGCGGGCCGAGATCTCGACCACGGTGAAGCGGTTCGAGGCGTCATTGTCGAATTCGACGCGGGGGCGCACTTCAAAGGCTTCCTGACGCGGGCGGGGCAGGGGCCGTGCCACGAGTTGGGGCAGCAGCTTGACCCGGTTGGCCAGCGCGTCGCCGATGGCCTTTTGCAGGCGCTCCAATTGCCCCGCCTCGGAAAAGGGGCGGCCCAGCGGATCCTGCACGAGGAAATTGTCGACCGCCGTGCCGCTGCGCGTGGTGTGGATGCGTGCGTCGATGATATTGCCGCCGGCCAGGTGGATGCCGCCCGCAATACGATAGAACAGGCCGGGGTGGTCCGAGGCGATGACCATGACCAGCGTGGCCGCGCGGGTTTCGTCATAGCTGGTGGTGATCGACAGAGGCGCGCCCTTGGCCTCGTGCAATTGCACAAGGTTGCGTGCGATCACATCGTCGGGTTCGGCGATCCAGTAGGCGTCGGTGAACTGCTTGCCATAGCGCGCCACCAGCGTGCCCAGCGCGCCCATGCGTTCGGTCACGGCCTTTTGCTTGGCCGCGATGCGTTCGGCGCGATGGCGTTCGACATGGCCCAGACGCAGGCGCTCCTCGGCGCTGGAGAACAGTTCGGTCAGCAACTGGCGCTTCCACCCGTTCCACACGCCCGGCCCCACCGCGCGAATGTCCACGATGGTGAGCAGCGTCAATTGCCGCAGCCGTTCGAGCGACTGCACCACGGCCACGAAATCGGTGATCGTCTTCCAGTCGGCCAGATCGCGCTTCATCGCGGTCGCGCTCATCAACAGATGCTGGCGCACCAGCCAGCTGACCAGTTCCGTCTCCTCGCTGGTCATGCCCAGACGCGGGCACAGGCGCAGCGCGATTTCCGCGCCCAGCACCGAATGGTCGCCCCCGCGCCCCTTGGCGATGTCATGCAGCAGCACGCTGGCATAAAGCGCGCGACGGTGATGCAGCTTGCCGATGATCGCGGTGGCCAGCGGGTGATCCTCGGCCAGTTCGCCCTTCTCGATCCGGGCCAGCAGGCCGATTGCGCGGATTGTATGTTCATCCACCGTATAGTGGTGATACATATCGAACTGCATCTGGGCGTTCACCCGGCCGAAATCGGGGATGAAGCGGCCGAACACGCCCGCCTCGTTCAGCCAGCGCAGCACCGTTTCAGGATCATGGCGGCTGGTCAGCAATTCCATGAAGAGTTCATTGGCGCGCGGATTCTTGCGCACATCGGCGTCGATCAGCTTCGCATCGCGGGCGATCTGGCGCATGGTTTCGGGGTGGATCTCGAAACTTTCCGCATCCGCAATCGTGAAGATCTCGAGCAGCCGCACCGGATCGGCCTCGAACCAGTCATCCGATGGCGCGGCAATGCGGCCATGGGAAACCTTGTATCCCTTGATCGTGCGCGCGCGCCCGCGCAGCGAGGCAAGGAAGCCCTTGCGCTTCTTCTTCTCGGTCTGCTCCTCCAATTGCGCCAGAAACACGCCGGTCAGGCTGCCCACCTGTTTGGCCTGAAGGAAGAAATATTGCATGAAACGTTCGACCGCGCTTTTCCCCGGCCGGTCGGCAAAGGCCATGCGCTGGGCCACCTGCCGTTGCAGGTCGAAGGTCAGCCGGTCCTCGGCGCGGTTGGTGATCGTGTGGAGATGGCAGCGCACCGCCCAGAAAAAGCTCTCGGCCCGGCGGAAGGCGCGGTATTCGTCCTGGGTCAACAGGCCCACATCGACCAGTTCGGCGGGGCTGCGCACCTTATAGAGGTATTTGCCGATCCAGTAGAGCGTGTGCAGGTCGCGCAATCCGCCCTTGCCCTCTTTGACATTGGGCTCGACCACATAGCGGCTGTCGCCCAGACGCTTGTGCCGCTCGTTGCGCTCGGCCAGTTTCTCGGTGACGAAACTGCGTTCGCTGCCCTCGACCACCTCGGCGAAGAAGCGGCGGCGCGACTCGTCGAACAGCGCCTGATCGCCCCAGACATAGCGCCCTTCGAGCAAAGCGGTGCAGATCGTGATGTCCGATTTGGCCATGCGGACCGTATCGTCCAGACTGCGGCTGGAATGGCCGACCTTCAGCCCCAGATCCCACAGGAAATAGAGCATGGCCTCGATCACCTGCTCGCACCAGTGGGTCTGCTTGGATGGCGTGATGAAGGCCACATCGACATCGGAATGGGGCGCCATCTCGCCCCGACCATAGCCGCCCACGGCCATGATCGTCAGCCGCTCGCCCGTGCTGCGGTTGACCGAAGGATAGACATCGGAAATCACATGATCGTGGATCACGCGCAGCAACTGGTCGGTCAGGAAGGCCTGCGCCTCGGCGCAATCATGGCCCGCGCCGGGGCGCTCCATCAGGCGGCGGTTGATTTCCTCGCGCCCGTCGGCCAACGCCTTGCGCAACAGTTCAACGATGGGCTGGCGCGCGACATTGGCCTTGTTGCCCGCCGCATCCATCGCATCGGCAATGGCGATGGTCAAAGCGCGGCGGTCGATCACCGCGCGTTGGTTGGGAATGCGAATGGCGTTCATCAGCGGCTTTCAACAGGAGGCTTGCAGGCCAAGTCTAAACATCTCTACTTAAGCGACACTTATCACTCTACCCCGTGGAGCCATGGCCGCGCCAGAGGTTTGACGCAGAAAAAGGTGACTTCTGTCATCGCCTTGTTGTATCGCGCGGCTGATTAGGAAAAAATGGGCTTTTTGCCCCAGCCACGGACCCTGTTTCCCATGTTGAGCGACCTTGTGCATGTCTCGCTGCCATTAGCCGATTTCCTGTCCGCGGGGGCAAGCGCGGTTAAACAGCCGATCTTCTGGGCCGATCTGGGGCTGAAAAAGGGGATCAGCCTGGGCTTCTTCACCCTGCGCTTCTATTCGCTCGCCTATCTGGCGGGGATCGTGTTCGGCTATTGGCACATGACGCGGATGATCCGCCAACCGGGCAGCCCGCTGGCCCAGCGTCATGTTGATGACCTGTTCTTCTGGTGCACACTGGGCATCATTCTGGGCGGGCGTCTGGGCTATGCCACCTTCTATGACCACTCGCTCTATACCGAACCGTTGAAAATGCTGCGCCTGTGGGAGGGCGGTATGAGTTTCCATGGCGGGCTGATCGGCGTGCTGGTGGCGGTCTGGGGCGTGTGCCGGGCGGGCGGCCTGTCGTTTATCCGGGTGATGGATTATGTCGCGCCCTGCGCGCCGGTGGGGCTGTTTTTCGGCCGCATCGCCAATTTCATCAATGGCGAATTGTGGGGCCGGGTGGCCGGACCCGATGTGCCTTGGGCCATGGTCTTTCCCGACGAGGCCGCCGGCAATGTCGCCCGCCATCCCAGCCAGCTCTATGAAGCGGGCCTAGAGGGGCTGGTGCTTGGCGCGGTGCTGTTTGCGCTGTTCTGGCTGACGCGGGCGCGCTGGCGGCCGGGGATGCTGATGGGCACCTTCTCGCTCGGCTATGGTCTGGCGCGTTTCATCGTCGAATTCTTCCGCGAGCCGGATCAGCAGTTGCAGGAATTTGCCGCCCGCACCCATATGTCGATGGGGCAATGGCTGACCGTGCCGATGATCCTCTTGGGCCTGTTCATGATCGTGCGGGCGCTGACGCGGCCGATGCTGGGGGCGCGGGTGCCGGTGCGGTCGGGCGTCGATGGCTGATCTGTCGGACACACTGCGCCGCCTGATCGCGATGCAGGGGCCGATCCCGCTCGCGCTCTATATGGCGCAGGCCAACGCCCACTATTATGCCACGCGCGATCCGCTGGGCGCGAGCGGCGATTTCATCACCGCGCCCGAAATCAGCCAGATGTTTGGCGAGATGGTGGGTGTGTGGATCGCCGATGTGTGGCGGCGGGCGGGATCGCCCGCGCGCGTGATCTATGCCGAGCCGGGGCCGGGGCGCGGCACGCTGGCGCGCGATGCCTTGCGCGTGGCGGCGCGTTTCGGTCTGGCGCCAGAGGTGCATTTCATTGAAGGCTCGCCCGCCTTGCGCCGGGCGCAGGCGCAGGCTTTTCCCCATGCGGTGTGGCATGAGGATCTCTCGACTCTGCCCGAGGATGCGCCGATCCTGTTGGTGGCCAATGAATTTCTTGATGCGCTGCCGGTGCGCCAACTGGTGAAGACGCCGCAGGGCTGGCGCGAGCGGATGGTGGGGCTGGATGGGACGCGTTTCGTTCCCGTCTCGGGCGGATTGCCGATGGACAGCGCGGTGCCCGCCGCATGGCGCGAGGCCGAGGCGGGGGCGATTGTCGAAACCAGCCCCGCCGCCGGCGCGGTGATGGGCGAAATCGGCGCAAGGCTGGCGGCGCAAGGCGGCGCAGCGCTGATCATCGACTATGGCTATGCGCCAAGGCAGATGGGATCGACCTTTCAGGCCCTGCGCGCCCACGCCCATGTCGATCCGTTCGAGGCACCGGGCGAGGCGGATCTGACCTGTCTGGTCGATTTCGTGACGGCCGCGCAGGTGGCGCAGGCGCAGGGCGCGCGCGTGATGGGCATCGCCGGGCAGGGTGGCTGGCTGATGGCGCTGGGCATGGCCGAGCGCGCCGCCGCGCTGGCCAAGGCTGCACCCGATCAGGCGCAGGCGGTAGAGGCCGCCTATCACCGGTTGACCGCGCCCGACCAGATGGGCGTGCTGTTCAAGGTGCTGGGACTGGCCGGGCGGGAATGGCCCGATGGCGCAGGTTTTGCGCCGCCGCCGGGGGCTTCGTAAATCTGGGATACAGCTTTCCCTAAGCATAGAAACAGCGCCCCGACCGAATCCTGCTCCGAAAGTCCCGCCATCGCTGCCCAGCCTTCCTTTGCCCAGCAATCGCGGTTGCGCAGTCGCGCGACAGCCATCGGGCTGTCGCTGGCGATCATGGCGCTGTTTATCGCGGCTTTGCTCAGCCTCGGGCTGGCCGGGGCGAACAAGCAGCCGGGCGAGCCGCGTCTGGTGTCGATCCAGATGGATGATGGCAAACAGCAAGCGCAGGGCAAGGCACAGCAGCAAGTGTCATCGCCCAAAGTGGCCAAACTGGCCGAACCTCCCAAGACCCCGGTGCCCAGCCCGCCAGAGCCGGTCCCCACCACGCCCCCGCCGCCCAACTATATCAAGCTGAGCCACGATGATTTCGCGGCCTCGGACATCGGCGCCATTGGCCGCCGCAGCGAGGCCGTGGCCGCCGCCAATGCCGCCGCTGCGCGCGCCGCCGCCACCGGGCCCGGCGAAGGGCCAAAGGGCGTCCACCTCTATGCCGCGCAGTGGTATCGCGAACCCAATGACGCCGAACTGCGGCCCTTCTTGGCCGGGGCCAATGCGCCGCCGGGATCATGGGCCACCATCGCCTGTCAGACCATCGACCATTTCCATGTCGAGAATTGTCAGGAACTGGACGAATATCCGCTGGGTTCCGGCCTTGCGCGCGGGCTGCGCCGCGCTTCGTGGCAGTTCCTCGTCTGGCCGCCGCGCATCGATGGCAAGCCGCAGGTGGGAACATGGGTGCGGATCAGGTTTGATTTCACCAAGGGGTGATTTTTGGGGAGGTTTGATCCCTCCGGCGGGCAAAGGGATTCATCCCTTTGCAATCCCGTTATGGGGTGGCGTTTGATCCCAGCGTGGGTGGTTTGGGTTTGTAAAGCCTGCGGCGCGGCGATCTGGCGCAGTTCAGCGCCGCAGGCTTTTAATTTCTAACATTGCGCCTGATGCCCAAGGCCGAATTCACAGCACAACATATACAGTAACGGGATTGCAAAGGGTCGAGACCCTTTGCCCGCCGGAGGCCCTAAAAACCCCCCCGCAACCCCCGCTTAATTCGTCTCGCGCTTCAACCTCTCGGCCAAAGCCTCCAGCTCGGCCGGTTCCAGCAGCCATGTCCGCGTGATCCGCCCGGCGCGATGCACCGGCGCGGTCAGCAGCAGGCGAGCGTTTTCGCGCGCATGGGGTTTGTAGAGCGTGAAATGCACCACACATTCGCGCACATGGGCGATCACGGGCACGCGGCCTTCGAGATCGATCATCGTCGCGGGTTGGTCCCACGGGATATTGTCAACGGTGGCACGGTTGCTTTCGCTGGGCATATAGGCCTCGGCGTGAGTGAAGTCGCGCTTGGGGGTTTCTTCGTCAGACATCGAGGTTCGCCACGTTGAGCGCGTTTTCCTGAATGAATTCGCGGCGCGGTTCGACGATATCGCCCATCAGGCGGGTGAAGATTTCGTCCGTCACGTCGGCGTCTTCGACCTTAACCTGCAACAGGGCGCGGTTGTTCGGATCGAGCGTGGTTTCCCAGAGCTGTTCCGCGTTCATCTCGCCAAGGCCTTTGTAGCGCTGGATAGAGAGGCCCTTGCGCCCGGTGGCGAGCACTGCTTCGAGCAATTGCGAGGGGCGAGTGATCGAACCGTCGAGATCGACAGGGCGGGTGGCGGCGGGGGCGTCCTCGCCCTCGGCTTCCTCGACCACCGGTTCGGGCTCGGCGGCAACGGCGGTCGAACGGCTGAACTTGGCCGGGGAGGCATAGACCTCGGCCTGTTCGGCGGCCAGACGAGCCAGTTTGCGCGCTTCGGCGCTGATCAGGAAAGCGGCCTCGATCTTGTGATAATCGGTCACGCCGCGCCAGTGGCGCAGGAATTCGACATGGCCATCTTCGGTCAGGATCGCTTCCCACCGCGCCTCACGGTCCGAGCGGCCCAGCCATGCGGCGGCCTTGTCCAGCGCGGCCTTGCGGTCCTGCGGGTTCAGGCCATGTTCGAGCGAACCGGCCAGCGCCATCGCTTCGATGACGGCGGGGTTATATTTGCGTTGAACAAAGGCCATCAGGTTGCGGAAGCGCATGGCGTGATCGACCAGATCTTCCAGATCGCGGCCCGAACGCGCGCCCGTGGCGGTTTCCAGCATCCGGCCCGACAGGCCTGCTTCGACCAGATAGCGGTCGAGCGCGGCATTGTCCTTGAGGTAAACTTCGCTGCGCCCCTTTGCGACCTTGTACAAAGGCGGCTGGGCGATGAAGAGGTGGCCCGCGCGGATGATGTCGGGCATCTGGCGGTGGAAGAAGGTCAGCAGCAGGGTGCGGATATGCGCGCCGTCGACGTCGGCGTCGGTCATGATGACGATCTTGTGATAGCGCAGCTTTTCAAGATTGAATTCATCGCGGATGCCGGTGCCCATCGCCTGGATCAGCGTGCCGACTTCCTTGGACGAGATGATCCGGTCGAAACGCGCGCGTTCCACGTTCAGGATCTTGCCCTTCAAAGGTAGAATCGCCTGATAATGGCGGTCGCGGCCCTGCTTGGCCGATCCGCCTGCCGAGTCACCCTCGACGAGGAAAAGTTCGCACTTCGACGGATCGCGCTCCTGACAATCGGCCAGCTTGCCCGGCAGGCTCGCGATATCCATCACCCCCTTGCGGCGGGTCAGTTCGCGGGCGCGCTTGGCGGCCTCACGCGCGGCGGCGGCATCAATCACCTTCTGGATGATGGATTTCGCATGGGCCGGGTTTTCCTCCAGCCACTGCGTCATCTTGTCGGCCATCAGCGCTTCCAAAGGCTGACGCACTTCGGAGGAGACGAGCTTGTCCTTGGTCTGCGAGGAGAACTTGGGATCGGGCAGCTTGACCGAAACGATGGCGGTCAGGCCCTCGCGCATATCCTCACCGGAAAGCGACACCTTTTCCTTCTTCAACATGCCCGAACGTTCGGCATAATTGTTGAGCGTGCGCGTCAACGCGGCGCGGAAGGCGGCCAAATGCGTGCCGCCATCGCGCTGGGGGATGTTGTTGGTGAAGCACAGGACGTTTTCGTAATAGGAATCGTTCCACTGCAACGCCACATCGATGCCGATCCCGTCCTTGTCCGCCGTGATGGCGATGGGTTCGGGGATCAGCGCCATCTTGTTGCGGTCGAGATAACGCACAAAGGCCGCGATGCCGCCTTCGTAATAGAGGTCGTGTTCCTTGACTTCCTCTCCGCGCAGGTCGCGCAGCAGGATGCGCACGCCGCTGTTCAAAAATGCCAGTTCGCGGTAGCGATGCTCCAGCTTGTCAAAGTCATAGACAGTGACATTCTTGAACGTCTCGTCGCTGGCCAGGAAGGTCACGCGGGTGCCGTTCTTCTTCTGGCCTTTGCGGGTGCCGCTTTCATAGATCGGCGCATCACCTTTGACGATCAGCGGATTTTCCGCGTCGCCATGGCGGAAGCGCATCCAATGCTCCTGCCCCTCGCGCCAGATGGTCAGTTCGAGCCATTCCGAAAGCGCGTTGACCACCGAGACGCCCACGCCATGCAGACCGCCCGACACCTTATAGGCATTGTCGTCGCTGGTGTTCTCGAACTTGCCGCCCGCGTGGAGCTGGGTCATGATGACCTCTGCCGCCGAAACGCCTTCCTCGGGGTGGAGCCCGGTGGGGATGCCGCGCCCATTGTCCTCGACCGAAACCGAACCGTCCGGGTTCAGCTCGATCAGCACCAGATCGCAATGACCGGCCAGCGCCTCGTCGATGGCATTGTCCGAGACCTCGAACACCATGTGGTGCAGGCCCGATCCATCGTCGGTGTCGCCGATATACATGCCGGGCCGCTTGCGCACCGCGTCCAGTCCCTTCAGGACCTTGATCGAGTCTGCGCCATAGGCGTTGGTGTTGGGCTGATTGGCCGAGGAATTTTCGCTGCTCATGAGAAGCCTATAGGCATTTTGGCGCAGGACTGAAAGGCGCTTTGCCCCCTTCCTTCCACAGAGTTTTCCTGCTGAATTGCTGCGAAACCCGCGAATGGGCGAAGCAGGAGGCAATAATGAAGCATGGCAGGCAGTTGCTGGCCGGAGCCGCGGCTCTGGCGGGGGTGATGGCGGGCGGCATCGCTGCGGCTCAGGAGGCGCCCCTGCGCCCCGATCAGACCGCGTTCCGCGCGCTCTACAAGGAACTGGTGGAAACCGATTCCTCGATCACGACAGGTTCCTGCACGCTGCTGGCCGACAAGGTGGAAAAGCATCTGCGCGCCGCCGGTTATGGTGACGCGGACATCACGCGCTTTGCCGTGCCCGACCATCCAAAGGAAGGCGGGATCGTGGTGATCCTGCCGGGCACGTCCAAGACCTTGAAGCCCATTCTGCTGCTCGGCCATCTCGACGTGGTGGTGGCCAAGCGCGAGGACTGGACCCGCGATCCTTACACGCTGATCGAGGAAGGCGGCTATTTCTATGGCCGCGGCACCTCGGACATGAAGGCGATGGACGCCATCTGGATCGACATGATGGCGCGGATGAAGAAAGAGGGCGTCAAGAACAAGCGCACGCTCAAACTGGCGCTGACCTGCGGCGAGGAAACCAGCTGGGCCTTTAACGGGGCGCAATATCTGGCCAATAACAAGCGCGATCTGATCGACGCCGAATTTGCGCTGAACGAAGGCGGCGGCGGGCGCACCAGCGGGCCGGGCGGCAAGGTCATCGTCCAGAACATGCATGTGGGCGAAAAGACGGTGGTGAACTATCGCATCGAGGCGACCAATCCGGGCGGCCATTCCTCGATTCCGATCCCCGACAATGCGATCTATGAACTGTCGGATGCGCTGGTCAAATTGCGCGCTTTCGATTTTCCCCTGATGCTGAACGACACGACCAAGGCATTCTTTGCCAAGGCAGGCCCCGCGCGCGGCGGCGATATGGGCAAGGCCATGGTGACCATCGCCACCGCCCCCATCGGCAGCCCCGAAAGCAAGGCCGCCGAGGCGCTGCTCAACACCGACCGTTCCTATCACTCGATGCTGCGCACGACTTGCGTTGCCACGCTGCTCGACGGTGGCCATGCCAATAACGCGCTGCCCCAGCGCGCCGGGGCCAATGTCAATTGCCGTATCTTCCCCGGCGTGCCCGCCGAAGAGGTGCGCGCGACGCTGGTCAAGGTGATTGCCGATCCGAAAATGACGGTGAAGCAGGTTGATGATCGCGGCCCGCTGGCCAAATCGCCGCCGCTCACGCCCTTCATCATGGGCCCTGCCGAAAAACTGGTGGCCAAATATTATCCGGGCGTACCGCTGGTGCCGGTGATGTCGACCGGGGCGACGGATGGCATCTATCTGGAGGCGGTGGGGATTCCCTCTTACGGGCCGCCGGGCCTTTATGGCGATCCTGATGGCAGCGGGGCGCATGGGCTGAACGAACGCGCAATCGTCAAGGCGGTCTATACGGGCCGTGAATTCCTGAATGAATTGGTGAAGGAATACGCCAACAAGTGATCCGCATTGGCCCGGGGGCGGGCATTTTCCGCCCCCGATCCTCGATTGGTCGCAGGATGGCGGCGAATGAGCGGATTTTACGATATGTGATATTGTATCATTGCGCGAGGGCTGTTAGGAAGGCGGGCATGAGGGCGCGGCCAAGCTGCGCTGCAACAATGAATAAGGGTCCGACTTTCCCCATGAAATTGACGCGCATCACCCCCGCCTGCGCAATTGCGGCCATCGCCGCCTCTCTGGCATTCCCCGCCTTTGCCGCCGAAGCGGACGCCGATCAGGACGCCATTCACAGCGCGCCCCCCGCCGAAATCGTCGTTTCGGGCGTGCTGCCGCGCAGCCAGCAGGACATTCTTTCGGGCGTCGCCGTGCTCAAGGGCGCCCATCTCGATCAGGCCCTGCGCTCCTCCATCGGCGAAACGCTGGCCCATACGCCGGGCGTGACGGCCACGTCTTTCGGCCCCACCGCCTCGCGCCCGGTGCTGCGCGGCATGCAGGGCGAGCGGGTGCGCGTGCTGGTCGACGGCATCGGCTCGATCGACGTGTCGAACACCAGCGCCGACCATGCGCCCGCGGTCAATCCCTTGCTGGCCGAGAGGATCGAGGTGCTTCGCGGGCCTCAGGCGCTGCTTTATGGTTCGGCGGCGGTGGGCGGCGTGGTCAATGTGATCGACCGCCGTATCCCGACCGAAGTGCCCAAGGAGCCGGTCCATATCGGGGCGCTGGCCTCCTATGGTTCGGCGGCCAATGAGCGTTCGGTGGCGGGCACGGTGGATGTGCCGCTGGGCGGGGGCTGGGTGGCCCATGCCGACGGCAGCCGTGCGGTGTCGGATGATATGAAGATCGGCGGCTATGTGCTGACCCCGGCATTGCGGGCGCAGGCGCTGGCCACGGCGGCCAGCGGTGCGGGCGATCCCGGCATTGACTACACCGCCAATGCCAATGCGCGGGGCCGCCTGGCCAATACGGCGGCCAAGAGCTGGGATGCGGGCGCGGGTCTTGCCTATATCGGCGCGCAGGGCAGCATCGGCATCGCCTACAGCCACAAGGACAGCCTCTATGGCGTCCCCAGCCGTCTGGCCACCGCGCCGGGGCAGGATCAGGAAAGCCCGCGCATCCAGTTGCAGCAGGACCGCTGGGACGCGCGCGCGGAAATCCGTCCGGCCGGCGGCGCCATCGACAAGATCGCCGCCCGTTTCGGCTATGCCGCCTATCAGCATGCCGAACTGGCGCCCGACGGATCGGTGGGCACGCGGTTTTTCAACCACGGTATCGAGGGGCGCCTCGAAGTCACCCAGACCAAGCTGGGGGGCTGGCAGGGGGCCAGCGGGGTGCAATTCGTCAACCGTGATTTCAATGTGATCGGCGATGAGGCTTTCCTGCCGCGCAACAGCACCCAGCAACTGGGCCTCTTTACGCTGCAAAGCTATGATGCGGGGCCGGTGAAATTCGAGGCGGGCGGCCGTTATGAGCATTCGAAACTGAGCTCGATGCCTTTGCCCGATCAACCCCAATTCTGGGGGGGATCGCGCAGCTTCGACACATTCTCCTTCTCGGGCGGGGCGACATGGCGGGTCAGTCCGGCCTGGTCTGTGGGCCTTTCGGCCTCGCGCACCGAACGCGCGCCCTCGGCCGAGGAAATGTTCGCCAACGGGCCCCACGCGGGGACGCAGGCCTATGAAATCGGCGATGTGAACCTGAAAACCGAACGTTCAACCAGCGTGGAGGCGATCCTGCGCGGCGGCGGCAAGGGCTATTCGATCGAAGCCTCGGTCTATCACAGCTGGTTCGGCAATTTCATTTATGAAGACCCCACCGGCGCTGTTGAGGACGGCCTGCCCGTCTATCAGATGCGCCAGGCCCCGGCCCGCTATTACGGGTTCGAGTTGCAGGGCGCGGCAACGCTGGCCGAATTTGGGGGATGGCGATTGGCCGCCGATGCGATGGGCGATGCGGTCAAGGCGACGATTTCGGGCGTGGGTCCGGCTCCGCGCATTCCGCCCCTGCGCGTGCTGGGCGGCGTGACGCTGAGCGATCCGCGCTGGGATCTGCGCGGTGAGGTTGAGCATGTGACCGCGCAAAACCGGATTGCGGCGCAGGAAACGCCCACGGCAGCCTATACGCTGGTGAATGCGGAATTCGGCTTCAAGCCGGGCGGCAAGGACGGGCGCGTGTCCTTTACGCTGGGCGCGCGCAACCTGTTCAACGTCGATGCGCGCCGCGCGGCCAGTTTCCTCAAGGATTACGCGCCGCTGGCCGGGCGCGACATTCGCCTCTCGGTGCGGCTCACGGTCTGACCGGGTTGCGCCAAAGTTTATGCTGCAAATGCGAAGGGCTGCCTCGCGCAAGCGGGGCAGCCCTTTGATGCTTCATTGGGTGAGAGGACCATTGAAGCTATAGTTTTGTGCCGGCGATCAAGCCAGAACAGCGGCGAAAAACAGGCCGCTGACGCTGATGGCGGCGGCAAAAGCCACGATATTGCGCGACATGGGTTTACTCCTGGATTGTTGTTATGGCGGCGCCCGCCTACGCTGTTTGGCGTAGTGACTGCCGTCTGTGAGGCCGCATATACGACCAAAGTTTTATTTTGCACGTGCGAAGAGGGCGTGCGCGGTTGCATTTTGCGCAACTGGATCTTTCGCGGCCCGCACGATCGGTTTTTGTCCGCCCGGATGCTTTTCTGCCCTCGCGCTTTTCGCCCCGTCTGGACATTTGGCCCCGTAAACCTTAGGGGCCTGCCATGACTGTCCAGCCCTCCGACTCCATCCTCATCGTCGATTTCGGCAGCCAGGTGACCCAGCTGATCGCGCGCCGCGTGCGCGAGGCCGGTGTCTATTCCGAAATCGCCCCCTTCAGCATGGCCGAGGCCGCCTTTGCGCGGATGCAGCCCAAAGGCATCATCCTGTCGGGTTCGCCCGCCAGCGTGCTGGATGCCAATGGCCCGCGCATCCCGCAGGCTATCCTCGATTCCGGCCTGCCGATCCTCGGCATCTGCTATGGTCAGCAAAGCCTGATGCATCAGCTGGGCGGTGAAGTGACCGGCGGGGATGCCGGCGAATTCGGCCGTGCCTTTATCGACATCAACGACACTTGCGCTCTGTTCAACGGCCTGTGGTCGGTGGGTGAAAAGCATCAGGTGTGGATGAGCCATGGCGACAAGGTGACCAGCCTTGCCCCCGGCTTCCGCCCGGTGGCCTCGTCGGCGGGCGCGCCCTTCGCGGTGATCGCCAATGATGAAAAGCGCATCTATGCGATGCAGTTCCACCCCGAGGTGGTCCACACGCCCGATGGCGGCAAGCTGTTGAAGAATTTCGTGCGTCACGTCTGCGGCCTCAAGGGCGACTGGACGATGGCCGAGTTCCGCAAGACCAAGATCGCCGAAATCCGCGAGCAGGTCGGCTCCGGCCGGGTGATCTGCGGCCTGTCGGGCGGCGTCGATTCGGCGGTGGCGGCGGTGCTGATCCATGAGGCGATCGGCGAGCAGCTCACCTGCGTTTACGTTGACCACGGCCTGATGCGCATGGGCGAGAGCGAGCAGGTGGTCAGCCTGTTCCGCGGCCATTTCAACATTCCGCTGGTCCATGTCGATGCCTCGACCCTGTTCATGAAGGGCCTTGAGGGCGTCACCGACCCCGAAGCCAAGCGCAAGTTCATCGGCAAGACCTTCATCGACGTGTTCGAGGACGAGGCCAAGAAGATCGGCGGCGCCGACTTCCTTGCGCAGGGCACGCTCTACCCCGACGTGATCGAATCGGTCAGCTTCACCGGCGGGCCGAGCGTCACGATCAAGAGCCACCACAATGTCGGCGGCCTGCCCGAGCGCATGAACATGAAGCTGGTCGAGCCGCTGCGCGAACTCTTCAAGGATGAAGTGCGCGATCTGGGCCGCGAACTGGGTCTGCCCGACATTTTCGTGGGCCGCCATCCGTTCCCCGGACCGGGCCTTGCCATCCGCATCCCCGGCGAAGTCAGCCGCGAACGCGCCGACATCCTGCGCAAGGCCGACGCGATCTATCTGGAAGAAATCCGCAATGCGGGTCTCTATGATGCGATCTGGCAGGCTTTTGCTGTGCTGCTCCCGGTCAAGACCGTGGGCGTTATGGGTGACGGGCGCACCTATGACCATGTCTGCGCGCTGCGCGCCGTGACCAGCACCGATGGCATGACGGCCGACATTTATCCCTTCGACGCGGCCTTCCTGTCGCGCGTGGCGACCCGTATCATCAACGAGGTCAAGGGCATCAACCGCGTGGTCTATGACTATACGTCGAAGCCGCCCGGCACGATCGAGTGGGAATAAGCGGGGCGTGACCATCACCCCGCCGCAGCCGGAAAACAAATCAGCCAGCGGGGGCATCCCTCGCTGGCTGATCTATTTGTTCGTCGGCAAAATGGCGCTGGCCATGGCCATTGTCGCGGGCGTGATCTGGTGGGCGCATCGCGCGCCCTGAAATACCCTCAGGGATGGGCCGGTGCGGCAGGCGCCGGGGCGGGCTTGGGCTTGGTATAGGGCACAAATTCGCCAAGGCCGACCGAGCCGCGCCACCACATGCCCGCGCCGCCGCCGCGCTCCGCCAGTTGCACAATATCGACGCTGCACAATTGCGATCCCCATGTCTTGGTGATCAGCACATCGTCCTCATCCAGCGATTGCGGATAGGGCGGACGGTTCACATAGATCGTGCCGCCCATGTCATAAACGATGGCGGTCTTGTCGATGATCGTGGTCGAACGGATCTCGGTCAGGTTGATGCAGTTGACCGGCTTGCCCGGCACCCGATCCTTGATGATCTTGGCCAGTTGCTGTTCGGGCGTCAGACGCTCGCGCGCATGGGCCAGCGGCGCGCCCAGAAGGGCCATGGCGCCGCCGACAAGTGCGGCGCTGCGAAGGATGGAATGAAGCGACATATACCTTCTCCTTGGACCTGAAGCGCCCCCTTCAGACTGATTATTCTACGGCCTGTCCGGGCCACCGTCCATGATTCGGGTCAACCCGTGCCGCCTACGGTCAACCCCTCGACCAGCAGGGTGGGCTGGCCCACGCCCGCGGGCACGGACTGACCGCCCTTGCCGCAAATGCCCACGCCTTCGTCCAGCGCGAGGTCATTGCCGATGCCCGTCACGCGGGTGAGGACCGACGGCCCATCGCCGATCAGCGTCGCGCCCTTGATCGGCGCGCCCAGCTTGCCGTTCTCGATGCGATAGGCCTCGGTGCAGGAAAAGACGAATTTGCCGCTGGTGATGTCCACCTGCCCGCCGCCAAAGCTCTTGGCGAAGATGCCGTTTTTGACCCGGCTCAGCAATTCGGCGGGGTCATCATTGCCCGCGCGCATAAAGGTGTTGGTCATGCGCGGCATGGGCGCATGGGCGTAATTCTCGCGCCGCCCGTTGCCGGTGGGGGCCACGCCCATCAGACGGGCGTTGAGGCGATCCTGAAGATAGCCCTTGAGAATGCCATCCTCGATCAGCACATTTTCCTGAGTCGGCGTGCCTTCATCATCCACCGTGAGCGAACCGCGCCGCCCAGCGATGCTGCCGTCGTCCACGACGGTCACGCCCGGCGCGGCCACCCGCTCGCCCAGACGGCCCGAGAAGGCGCTGGTGCCCTTGCGGTTGAAATCGCCCTCAAGGCCATGGCCCACCGCCTCATGCAGCAGCACGCCCGGCCAGCCCGGCGCCAGCAGCACGGTCATTTCGCCCGCAGGCGCGGCCACCGATTCCAGATTGACCAGCGCCTGCGCCAGCGCCGCGTCAATGGCCCGGTTCCACGTTTCGGGCTTCATCAGGTCGTCATAGAGATATCGTCCGCCGATCCCGAAGCTGCCCGTCTCGCGCCGTCCGTTCGCTTCGGCCACGATCGAGACGTTCAAACGCACCAGAGGGCGAATGTCGGTGACGGCATCGGTATCGGCGCGCAGGATTTCCACCACCGACCATGAACCGGAAATCGAGGCCGACACCTGCGCCACGCGCGGATCGCGGGCGCGGGCCGCCGCGTCGATCTGTTCGAGCAGCGCGACCTTGGCGGCAAATTCCACGCCGTCGAGCGGCGAGGCATCGGTGTAAAGGTGGCGGTTAGTGCGTACCGGCGGGGCGGATCGCTGGCCGCTGGCCGGATCGAGCAGGGTGAGGGTTTCGCCCGCGCGCGCAATCGCGGCGGCGGAAATCTCGTTGGCATGGGCAAAGCCGGTCATCTCGCCCGACACGCCGCGCAGGCCAAAGCCCGCCTCGCGGCTGTAATCGCAGGTTTTCAGCCGCCCGTCGTCAAAGCCGAAAGCCTCGGACGCGATGAATTGCAGGTAAAGCTCGCCATCGTCGCATTGGGCCAATGTGCGGCCCACCAAGGCGCGGGCTTCATCGGGTTCAAGCTGGCCGGGGCGATAGAGCAGCGAGCGGGGATCGGCAGAAAAGGTCATGCCGTTGATATAGGCCGATGCCGCCGCTGCGCAATGACCGAGTTGAAAGGGAAATTGACGCGGCGCGGCTATCCGCGCCGTTTGCCGTCAATGGCCTGATCAATGGTGGGCGTGGGCCTGATCCAGCACAAAGCGCTTGTCGCAATAGGGGCAGTCCACGAAGCCACGCTCGTCGATTTCCAGATAGACGCGCGGGTGACCCAGCGCCGAGGGCTTGAACGTGCCATCGGTGCGGATCGCTTCGGCGCCATCGCAGTGAACGCGGGTGGTGTGAACGGTGACGGTTTCGGGCTGGTCGCTCATGGGCCAAGGGCACTAGCAGGAGTCTCACGCGATTTCCAGAGCCTGCGGGCGTGTTTGTTGATGGCGATATTGCCGGCGCGATCAGCGGGGGCCGCGGCACGCAATCACGCCCGAGACAATTTGTTACTTGGCTTTGCGCCATTTATCTCCTTTGCCAAACCGCATGAACCCCGTTAAAGGGTGATCGCACGGGGCCGATTTTTGCGTGAATAAGCGTGCGAGGCCGATGCTGGGGGCATTCCTCGCCGCTGATTGGGTTGCCTTGATCTGTGTCTGTCCGACACGGAAAGGGGGCGGCCGCATAGGTTGAGGTCGAATAAGCATGCGTCATGCCCACCGAGAAATGTTGATTTGCGACCTTACCCAATCTTATGCACCCGTCGGCGGCGGCGGGGTCAGCACCTATCTCCGGGAAAAGCGGCGTTATATTCTTGAACAGACCGGGCATCGGCTGCTCCAGATCGTGCCCGGTCCGGAGGATCGCGTGGTCGAGCACGGGCGGCATATCTGGGTCGAGGTCGGCGCCGAACAGGTGCGCGGCAGCCCCAATTACCGCTTCATCCTGCGCACCGGCGCGGTGCGCGAGGTGCTTGAACATTTCCGGCCCGATGTGATCGAATCGCTCTGTCCGTGGGTCTTGCCTTGGACCGCGATCAATTATCGCCGCGCCCATCCCGAAACCGCGCTGGTGGCCGGTTATCACACCGATTTTCCCAATGTGCATATCCACCGCGTGGGCGAACAATTGTTTGGCCGCCGTGTGGCCGATGGGCTGCGCTCGATCGGCGTTGCCTATGCGCAAAAGACCTTTGGCGCTTTCGATCGGCTCTATGCGCTCAATGACCCCGTGCGCGAACAACTGGCGCAGTGGGGCATCGGCCATGTCGATGTCCTGTCGCTGGGCGTGGATACCGATCAGTTCAGCCCGGCGCGGCGCGATCCCCATTTCCGCGAAAAGCTGGGGCTGGCGGGCGATGGGCCGTTGTTGATCTATGCCGGGCGCATCGACAATGAAAAGCGCGCGCATCGGCTGGTGGAAATGTTCCGCCGTCTGCCGCCCGAAATGGGCGCGGCGATGGTCATGCTGGGCGATGGCAAATTGCGCGACCGGCTGATTCGCGAGACGCGCGGGATGGCTGTGGCGCTGCCCGGCTTTGTCGATGATCGCGATGCGCTGGCGGTCGCGCTGGCCTCTTCGGACATTTATGTCTCGGCCATGGCGGACGAGACTTTCGGCATTTCGGTGATCGAGGCGCAGTCCAGCGGTCTGCCCGTTGTGGGCGTGGCCAGCGGGGCGATGCCCGCGCGCGTTCCGGCGGGGCTGGGGCGGCTGGGGCCGGTCGATGATGCCGCGGCGATGGCCGATCATGTTCAGGCGCTCTGGCGCGGCGACTATCGCGCGATGGGCGCGGCCGCGCGCAACCATGTGGTGCAGCGTTTCAGCTGGAACAAGACCTTCACCCAACTGGTGAGCGAGGTCTATCCGGCGGCGATGATGCGTGCGCTCGAGCGGCGTTCGGCGGTCTATCGCTGGGCCGAACACCGGCTGCCCGAACTGGTGCGTTCGGCGGTATAGAGGCGTCGGGCTAAGTCCTGTTGCGCGTCCGGCGTCACGGGGTTAAGCAGCGCGCATGAGCCAGTCCGACGCCCCCGCCATCTCGATCCGCAACCTTGTCAAACGCTATGCGCCCGCAGGCAGCGGAGAGGGTAAGCTGGCGCTCAAGGGCGTCTCGCTCGATGTGCCGCAGGGGCAGATCTTTGGCCTGCTGGGCCCCAATGGCGCGGGCAAATCGACCATGATCAACATCATGGCGGGCATGGTGCGCAAGACCAGCGGCACCGTCTCGATCTGGGGCTTTGACATTGACCATGATCGCCGCAACGCGTCGCGCGCCATCGGCATCGTGCCGCAGGAAATCGTGTTCGACCCTTTCTTCACCCCCTATGAGGTGCTGGAGAATACGGCGGGCCTTTACGGCATTCCCAAGGCCGAGCGCATGTCCGAGCAATTGCTGGCCGATGTGCATCTCTCGGACAAGGCCAAGGCCTATGCCCGCACGCTTTCGGGCGGGATGAAGCGGCGCCTGCTGGTGGCCAAGGCGATGGTGCATCAGCCCCCGGTGCTGGTGCTGGACGAGCCGACCGCGGGCGTTGATGTGGAACTGCGCCGCCAGCTCTGGGAACTGGTCAAGCGGCTTAATGATGAAGGCGTTACAGTGGTGCTGACCACGCATTACTTGGAAGAGGCCGAGGAATTGTGCGACCGCATCGCCATCATTAACCATGGTGAGCTGATCGCGAACAAGCCCACCCGCGAACTGGTCGATATGGCGCGCGAAAAGATCGTCGTGCTCACGCTCGACCGTCCGGTCGCCGCGCTGCCCGGCCATCCCGCCTTCCTGAAATGTGCGGCGGTGGCGCCCGACATGATCGAGATCACCTATGACAAGGACAAGACCAATGCGGGCGAAATCCTTGGCGCGGTGCAGGCCCAGGGTCTGGCCATCGTCGATGTCACCACGCGTGAGGCCGATCTTGAGGATGTCTTTGTCAGCCTGACCACGCAGGCGGCATAAGGCGGGGGCAAGGTGCCCCCTCCGATCAGAGGGACGGTTACAGGTCCGAGGACTTGATCTTTTCGATCTGGTCCTGAACCCAGCGGCCCTTGTCCATCCGGCGGATGGGCTTTTCGCAGAACCGGCAATGGCCGACAAAGTTAAGTCCGTCCCATTTGACGCGACTTCGACGCGGCGCATGACGATTGAACAGACATAAAGGCAAGTCGAGTTTCATCGTAACGACCCCATTCACGCGCAAGCCATCAGCAGACGAATTCCTGTGAATACGCCTTCTGACCTTGTCAGGTAAAATTGTGTAATCTTCGATCCGACTATGTACATATACCCAAATCTGGCGGTCGAAAAGCAATTGGTTGACCCATTTTGCAAAATTTTTCTCTTTTCTCCTAAATATTTAACCATATGCACCCGTATGGTGCGAAAATGACGGTTTCGTTGCGTTGCGTGCTTTTCAAATCGGCCCATTGGGCGCAAAGCGAGGCCGCGAATCGCCTGCCGTTTGCGCGTCGAGCAGCGGCCCAGATTGGAATGGCTTATGAATGCTGATGTGATCGTGATCGGTTCGGGCGCCGCTGGTTTGACCGCCGCCCTTTCTCTGGCTCAGCGGTTGAAAGTGCTGGTGCTGGCCAAGGGCACGCTGACGGGGGGATCGACCGCATGGGCGCAGGGCGGGATCGCCGCCGTGCTGGATGCGGGCGACACGTTCGAGGATCACATCCGCGACACGATGGTGGCGGGCGCGGGGCTCAACCGGCTGGATACGGTCGAATATGTGGTCGAACGCGCGCCGCTGGCGATCGGGCGACTGGCCGATCTGGGCGTGCCCTTCAACACCGAGGGCGATCATCTCCATCTCCACCGCGAAGGCGGCCATTCGCATCGCCGCATCGCCCATGTGGCCGACGCCACGGGCTGGGCGGTGCAGGAGGCATTGATCCGCGCCGCAGAGGCTCATCCCAATATCACGCTGCTGCCGGGGCAGAGCTGTATCGACCTGATCACCGGGCGGCACGAGATGCGCTATTCCGGCTCGGGCCGGGTGTGGGGCGTCTATGCGCTGGATGAAAAGACCGGCAAGGTCGAGGCGCATATCGGCCGGGCGACCATTCTGGCCACGGGCGGGGCGGGGCGGGTCTATCAGTTCTCCACCGCGCCGCGCGGGGCCACGGGCGACGGCATCGCCATGGCATGGCGCGCGGGCGCGCGCGTTTCAAACATGGAGATGATGCAGTTCCACCCCACCTGTCTCTATAATCTGGAGGTCAAGAACTTCCTGATCACCGAGGCGGTGCGCGGCGAGGGCGGGCGGCTGATCAACCCGCGCACCGGCAAGCGTTTCATGCCCGATTATGACGAACGGCTCGAACTGGCCCCGCGCGATGTGGTGGCCCGCGCCATCGACAGCGAGATCAAGAAATACGGCCTCGATTTCGTCCATCTCGACATCAGCCACAAGCCCGCCGATTTCGTGCGCGAGCATTTTCCCAATATCCATGACAAGCTGATCTCGCTGGGCATCGACATGACCAAGGAGCCGATCCCGGTGGTGCCCGCCCAGCATTACACCTGCGGCGGGGTGGTCACCGATCTGGACGGGCGCACCGATCTGCCGGGCCTCTATGCGGCGGGCGAATGCGCCGAGAGCGGGCTGCATGGCGCGAACCGTCTGGCGTCCAATTCGCTGCTGGAATGCCTGGTGTTCGGCGATGCTGCGGCGTCCGACATTCTGGCGCGCTGGGACGAATTCGATACGCCCCCCGCGATCCGCCCGTGGGATGAAAGCCGGGTTTCGGATTCCGACGAGGAAGTCATCATCAAGCAGAACTGGACCGAGATCCGCCGCTTCATGTGGAACTATGTCGGCATCGTGCGCAGCACCAAAAGGCTGGAGCGCGCGGCCCATCGCATCAAGCTGCTGTTTGACGAGGTGGACGATTATTACGGCCATTTCCGCGTGACCACCGACCTGATCGAATTGCGCAACCTGTTGCAGAGCGCGGATCTGATCGTGCGTTCGGCCCTGAAGCGGCATGAGAGCCGCGGACTGCACTATACGCTGGATTATCCCCAGACGGTCGAGCCGCCGCTTGATACGGTGCTGGTGCCGTAAAGCGAAGCAGGCCGGGGAAGCCCGGCCTGTCGTATCGTCCGGACAGAGGCAGGCATGACCCGTCAGGCGCAGTGGGCGATCACCTGCCCCGAGCATCTTGAGCGGACAAAGACACGCCAAGCCCCGCGCAGGATCGAAAATCGAATTTTCAAAAGTAGCGGCGCCACCCAGACCGAAATTCCGGCGCCCGATTAACGGGCCATGGTGGCGGAGACGCCGGGATTCGAACCCGGGGTGCCCCCTTAAGGGCACGACGGTTTAGCAAACCGCTGGTTTCAGCCACTCACCCACGTCTCCGGATCGCAGCGGCGAAGGCGGCCTATAGCGGGGGTATTTCGAACCGGCAAGGGGGTAGAATGATTTCTTTTTATCCGCCGGGGAAACGCCGCCTGCGCCTGCCCATTGCCGCAGGCGCAAAAACGCTTCAGCCTGCAGCAAGGCAAGCGCGGCCACGTTTGGCCGCAGAACCGACTCGGCCTGCCGCCTGCCGGCTTGTGCAAGGACGGGCCGGATTGTCCACAAGGCCGGCGGGCGATAGACTGGGGCCCGCCGCGATGAGAGGAATGAAGTGATGATGCCGAACCGTATGGCTGTCCATGGCGCGAGGATCGGCGCTCTTGTGGCGCTGGGCATGATGATTGTGGCGCCGGTGGCCCATGCGCAGAGCAATCCGCCGATCGATTCCGATCTGGTCCGCCCTGGCGCCCCGGCCACCCCCGCGCCCGCCTATTCGCCGCCCGCCACCGGTGCGCCCTATGCTCCGGCGGCTCAGCCCGCGCCCGTGTCCGCCACAACCGTGCCCCCGGCCAACGGCACGACCTATCATCAGGATGATCTGATCGGCGCGGCCGAGGGCGTGTTCGGCAAGGGGGCCAAGGGGCTGGCCCAGGTCATTCAGGATATTCTGAAAAAGCAGGGCGAACCCAATGCCTATATCATCGGGCGAGAGGCGGGCGGGGCCTTTGCCCTTGGCCTGCGCTATGGGTCGGGCACGCTCTATCACCGCGTCGAGGGGCAGCGGCCTGCCTATTGGGCGGGGCCGTCGATCGGGTTTGATGCGGGGGCCAATGCCGCCGACACTTTTGTGCTGGTCTATAATCTGAACAATACCGAGGATCTCTTTCACCGTTTTGGCGCGGGCGAGGGGCAGGCCTATATGGTGGGCGGTTTCAACGTTTCCTATATGCGCCGGGGCGATATCGTGCTGATTCCCGTGCGCATGGGCGTGGGCCTGCGTCTTGGCATCAACGGGGGCTATATGAAGTTCTCGAAAAAGCAGAACTGGAACCCGCTCTAAGCGCTGTTTCGTGGCGATACGCCCTTGCTCCCTCGCGCGCGTAGGGGTAAGGGCGCGACCACTATGCTCAACAACCTCAAGCAACAGCCCGCCGACGCGCTTCTGGCGCTGATCAAGCTCCACAATGCGGACCCCCGCGAGGACAAGATTGACCTCGGCGTGGGTGTCTATCGCACCGATACGGGCGCCACGCCCGTGTTCGAATCGGTGAAGGCGGCTGAAAAGCTGCTGCTCGATACGCAGGATTCCAAAGCCTATCTCGGGCCCGAAGGCGACATGGGCTTTGTCCATGCGCTGATGCCCTATGTGTTTGGCGCCGCAAACCCCACCATGGACGGCCGCATCGACGGGATGCAGGCTCCGGGCGGCACGGGCGCGGTGCGTCTGGCCGTGGCTCTGGCCAAGAAGGCGGGCGTTACCCGCATCCTGATGGGCACGCCGAGCTGGCCCAACCATGCGCAGATCGCCGCCGACGTTGGCGTGGAAATCAAGGGTTTCAACCACGCCACCAAGGCTGGCGTTGCCGATATGGATGCTCTGCGCGAAGCGATTGCCGGGGCGCAGGCCACCGATGCCATCATGCTGCACGGCTGCTGCCACAACCCCACCGGCATTGATTACACCAAGGCCGAATGGGACGAAATCGCAGGGCTTATCAAGGCCAAGGGCATCCTGCCGATCCTCGACCTTGCCTATCAGGGCCTGGGTCAGGGCATGGAAGAAGACGCCTATGGCATCCGCCGCGTTCTGGCCGAAGTGCCCGAAGCGCTGATCGCCTACAGCTGCGACAAGAACTTCGGCTACTACCGCGACCGGGTGGGCGCGCTCTATGTGCTGGCCCAGAACGCGGACTCGGTGAACATCGTGCTGTCGAACGGCGCGACGCTGGCCCGCGCGGCCTGGTCGATGCCGCCTGATCACGGCGGCGCGGTGGTTCGTCTGATCCTCTCGGACGAGGGCCTGACCAAGAGTTGGCTGAACGAGCTCGACGTCATGCGCGCGCGCATGAACGAAGTGCGCGCCAAGCTGGGCGGCGCAGGCGTTCAGGGTTCGGTCGATTTCGCGCCTTTCGGTACGCAGAACGGCCTGTTCTCGATCGTCCCGCTGACCGGCGATCAGGTTCTGGCCATGCGCGAAAAGCATGGCGTCTATATGGCCGGTTCGGGCCGTATCAACGTGGCGGGCCTGACGATGGGCAACATCGACAAGTTCATCGCGGCGGTGGCTGACGTTACGGCCTGATTTGGGATTTCGGGGGTTTGATGCCTCCGGCGGGTAAAGGGACTTGGTCCCTTTGCAATCCCGTTACTGGAAGGGCGCTTCGTTGGAAAACGGGGCGCCCTTTTGGTTTGTAAAAAAGCCTGCGGCGCAAAAAGCGGGCGCCGCAGGCTTTAAAATTCCAACGTTGCGTCCGACACAAAACGTCGAACCTTTGGCGCAGCAAAGACAGTAACGGGAGCGCGAGGGACGAGTCCCTCGCATCTATCTTCCCTTACAACCTCACCCCTTCAAAGCCTGCATCCGCTTCAGATACCGCGCCAACACATCAATCTCCAGATTGACCGATGCGCCCTCCGCCCACTGCCCGGCGGTGGTGACCTTGGCGGTATGGGGGATGATGTTGAGCGCAAAGTGGCAGGTGCCGTCGGCCTGATCGGCGATGTCATTGACCGTCAGCGAAATGCCATCGACGGTGATAGAGCCTTTTTCCGCGATATAGGGTGCAAGGTCTGCGGGTGCGGCAATGATCACGCGGATCGAATCGCCAACGGTGCTGATGCTGACCACCGATCCCACGCCATCGACATGGCCGGTCACGATATGCCCGCCCAGTTCATCGCCCAGCTTGAGCGCCGGTTCGAGATTGAGCGTCGTGCCTTGTACCCAGCGGCCCGCGACGGTGCGGCTGGTGGTTTCGCCCGAAATATCGACGGCGAACCACGAATCGCCCGCGACTCCCCCCTTGTCCACCACGGTCAGGCAGACGCCCGAGCAGGCGATGGAGGCGCCGATGGCGATGCCTTCGGGGTCAAAGGGGGCGGCGATGCGGGCGTGGACGTGGTCCTGCCCGGTGGCCTCTGCGATGGTGCCTAAAGCGGTGACAATGCCGGTAAACATGGGTTTGCCTCATAGATTTCCAGCGTGTCCTTGCCAAGCTGGCGTTGATCGGTCTTGTGCCAGCGGTCATGCGCCTGCGCCAGAGCGGAAAGACCATAATCGCCCACGCCCTGCCTGCCGCCGCCGATCAGGATGGGTGCGCGATAGAGCAGCAGGCGATCCACCAGCCCGGCGCGCAGGAAGGCCGCAGCCGCCCCCGCGCCGCCCTCGACGAAGAGGTAGAGATCATCGCGCAGCCCGTGGATCGCCTCTGGCGAGGGTAGGGCGTCCCACCCATCCGGCGCTGCGCCATGCGTTAGCACCAGCCTGCGCGGACTTTGCCCCTCCAGTCCCGGCAGGCGCACGTCGAGGCGGGGATTGTCCGCCCGCAATGTACCGCCACCCACCAGAATCGCGTCTGATTGCGCGCGCATGGCATGGGTATGGGCGCGCGCTTCGGCGCCGGTGATCCACTGGCTCTCGCCATTGGCCCGCGCGATGCAGCCATCCAGCGACATCGCCAGCTTGAGCGTCACATGCGGCCGCCCCTTTGTCCGCTGGGCCAGATAGCCGGCCAGCGAGGCGCGCGAGAAGGGGCAATCGACCTGTTCGACGGCGATGCCCGCGCTGCGAATCCGCGCAATGCCCTCGCCCGCCGTGCGCGGATCGGGATCGCCGCAGCCGATCACCACCCGCGCCAGCCCCGATGCCGCCACCAGATCGGCGCAGGCTGGGCCGCGCGCCGAAACATGGGCGCATGGCTCCAGCGTTACATACATTGTGGCTCCGCGCGCATCGACGCCGTTTAACGCCACCGCTTCGGCATGGGGCCGCCCGCCGCCTTGCGTCCATCCGCGCGAAACCACCACGCCATCGCGCACGATGATCGCCCCCACGCCCGGATTGGGCCGGGACAGAGGCCGCGCCCGCGCGGAAAGCCTTGCGGCGGCGGCCAGCCAGCGCAGATCGGCGCTATTGGCCATTACTTGGCGGCAGCGGCCTGCACGGCCCTGGCGTGTTCGGCCTCGGCAGCGGCGGCCTTGGCCTCGGCGGCGCGCTGGGCGGCGGCGTCGCGTTCGATCTTGTCGACGTCCATGCCCGAAATCCGGCCCAGCGTACGGTAGAGCTTTTTCGTCTCTTCCTCGGCCTCGGCCTGTTCGCGCAGGCGTTGTTCCTTGATCTTCTGGAAGGCGAGGTTGCTGGCCTTGATTTCCTCGTCGCTGCGATCGGCGCGCCAGCTGTTGATATAGGTGATCGAGGGCAGGCGCGGGGGCGCGCGATGCTCTTCGCGGATGATAAGCGAGAGAACCGACCCGCTGGCCACCAGCGCGGCCAGCGCAAAGCGCCACCGGTTGCGCCCCGAAGAGCGCCACACCGACACAAAATCGGACACCGCGCCCGTGGGGGACACATCGGCCCACATCGAATTCTTGCGTTTGAAAACCATCACGCCACGCAAATAGGGATGAATCGCCCCGCGCGCCAGCCTTATGCGCCCGAATCAGCCAAGCGGCGTATAGAGCGAGCGCCCATGGCGTTTGAGCCAGCGGTTGGTTTCCTCGATACTGCCTTCAAACAATTGGGCAAGCAAGGCGTGGAAGGCGGGCGAATGGTTGAAATGGACCAGATGCGTGACCTCATGGGCCACCACCGCGCGGCGCACCGAATCGGGGGCCATCATCAGGCGCCAGTTGAGTCGCACGGCCCCCCGCGCCGAACAGCTGCCCCAGCGCGCCTGCGCGCCCGAGAGCGCCAGAGGGGGCATGGGCACCCCGGCCCGGTCGCAATAAAAGGCCAGATCCTGAATGAAATGTTCGCGGGCCTGCGCCTGCATCCAGCGCGTCAGGCGCGGGACAAGCGAATCGAGCGCGCCGCCCATATGGATCACGCCCCCTTCGCACACCACGCGGCGGGCCGAGCCGGGGCTGTGGGCGATGCGATGCGGCACCCCGGCAAACAGGATCGTGCCGCCCGGCGCCAGATCAACCTTGGGCGTATGGCGCGCCAGTTGCGCGGCCAGCCAGTCTGCGCGCAGATGGGCGAAATCCAGCGCATCCTGGGTCCGGCCCCATTTGGGCATGGCGATCCGCACTTCGCTGCCGTCGGGGGCAAGGCGCATGGTCATGCGGCGCGATTGCGGCAGGCGGCGGATGGTGATCGGCACACGCCGGCCGTTGAGCGTGATCGAGGGACTCTCCTCCTTCTGGCCGCCCTTTCTCTGACCGGGAAGCAGCCAGTCGAGCATCAGTCCTCGTCCTCGATGATCTCCATCGGCATCATGCCCTCGGGCCAGATGATGTGATGGTGCAGCGGCCCGGCCACTGTTTCGCTGATCGCACGACCCGCGACGCTGGCCTTGGCGTCATGGACGCTCTGCCGGTCGCCGGTCAGCAGGTAATGCCATTCGGGCAAAGGCCGATCCTCGCCCCGCCGCCGATAGGCGCAGGTTTCGGGCAGCCAGCCCAATTGCCGCACGCTCTTGGGCGTCAGGCGGATGCAATCGGGCACATGGGCGCGGCGGTTCTTGTAATCGCTGCATTGGCCGGTGCGCAGGTCCAGCAGCTTGCAGGCCACATTGGTCATGAAGATCTCGCCGCTGTCCTCATCCTCGACCTTGTGCAGACAGCACTGGCCGCAGCCGTCGCACAGCGCCTCCCATTCCGCCTTGCTCAGGCGGTGGAGCGGGAGTTCCCAGAAGCGGTCCCTCATTTCACCCATGTCGCCAGTTCCTCGGCCACGGCCTGCGGGCCTTTGTCGACAGGCAGCATCGAGATGGGCTGACCATCCGGCCCCATCAGATAGGCGATGCGGCTGTGGTCCATCAGATAGCCACCCGAGGTTTCCTTGCCGCGCGCATAATAGGCGGCAAAGGCCTTGGCGGCCTGATCCACCTGCGCGGACGTTCCGGTCAGCCCGATCAGGCGCGGCGAGAAGGCGGCGGCAAATTCGCCCACGACCTTGGGCGTGTCGCGCGCCGGGTCGATCGAGATGAAGATCGGGCGGATGCGGTCGGCCTCTTTGGGATGGCTCTTGGCAAAGGCGTCCAGCCCGCGCATCGCCACGGCCACATCGGTCGGGCAGGCATCGGGGCAGAAGGTGTAGCCGAAATAGACGATCCGGTAGAAGCCCTTGAAATCGGACCACCGGACGGTCTTGCCATCCTTGTCGACCAGCGTGAAGGGACCGCCGATGGCGGCCCCCGCCAGCGGCGGATCGGCAGGAGAGGGCGCGGATTTACAACCCGACAACAACAGCGCGCCGGCAAGCAGCGCGATCAGGGATGAACGAAAGGGCTTGATCATGGCGCGGCTGTTCATGCTCTGCTAAAGGCCCTTGCGCAAGGTGCGATGATGCGCCCATGAGGGTTTAGGGGCGGCGCACAAGGCTATGGAGGAAGTGAAGTGATCTCTGGCACATATCTGCGCAAACTGCGCGTGGCGTTGTTTGCGGCGCTGGCCATGGGTGTTGCCCTGCCCGGCCCGGCGCAGGCCCAGTTTTCGAAAAGCTATAAATTCCTCGAAAGCGTGAAGAAGAAGGAGGGGCAGGAGGTTACCGACGCTCTGGCCGAACCGGGCACGACGATCATCAACACCCGCGATGTCTCGACCGGCGAAACCGCGCTGCATATCGTGACGGCCCGGCGCGATACCACATGGATCAGCTTTTTGCTGGGCAAGGGCGCTGATCCGAACATCCGTGATGCCAAAGGCCAGACCCCGCTGGTGGTGGCGACCAACCTTGGCTTTGTCGAGGGGATGGAATTGCTGATTGCCGGCGGCGCGCGGGTGGATGAGCCCAATTCGACCGGCGAAACCCCGCTGATCTCGGCGGTGCATCGTCGCGATATCGCGATGATGCGCGTGTTGCTCAAGGCCGGGGCCAACCCTGACCGCGCCGACAGTTCGGGCCGCAGCGCGCGTGATTACGCCAAGCTGGAACGCAACGACAATCTGCTCGAAGAGATCAACACCAACGCCAAGAAGACCGACAACAAGGCCCGTACCTATGGACCTTCGTTCTGACGCAGGAGCGCATGATGACGCCGATTATGACAAAGGCCGATAATCTCTCGCTCGATGAATTGCGCGTGTTGCTGGCGCCCGCCGTGGCGCGGGCGGCGGTGTTTGACGGCTGGGGCGAGGAGGCGGTGCGCGCCGCGGCGATGGAAAAGGACGTGTCGGAGGATGTCGCGCTTTACGCCTTCAATGAGGGCGCGATGGCGATGATTTCGGCATGGATTGCCTCGATCGATCTGGCCATGGTCGAGGCGCTGCCTGCGGCCGAGCTGGCCAAATTGCCGATTCGTGAGCGGATCTCGCGGCTGGTGCGTTTTCGCCTCTCGGCGCTGGACGGGGCGGAGGAATCGCTGCGCCGCGCTCAGGCGATCATGGCGCGGCCGCGCAATCTGGCTGCTTCGGCCCGGCTGGGCTGGCAGAGCGCGGATGCCATGTGGCGTCTGGCGGGGGACCGCGCGGTTGATTTCAATCATTACACCAAGCGTGCCACGCTGGCAGGCATCTATGCGGCGACATTGGCGGTTTTCGCCAATGATGAGAGCGAAGGCAAGGCCGAGACGCTGGCCTTCCTCGACCGCCGCATCGAAGGGGTGATGCGCTTTGAAAAGATCAAGGGCCAGTTGCTGCGCCGTGATGCGATGCATTTCAGTCCGGTGCGCCTGCTCGGCCGCTTGCGTTATCCGGCGAGTCTTTGATGGTGGCGTGACACATCCGTGTCACGCCCGGCACCGGCCCGCTCCCCCGGCGCATCATAAATCTTATCCAGTTATTGCGAGTGAGTTGCAATTTGCTCCAAACTCTGGCAGCGCAGAAGCATGAACGCGCTGCCGGATAAAGTGATGACGCTCGACAAGCTGCCCGTGGGGCAAACCGCCCGCATCGTGGCCGTCGACTGGGCCACTCTTGTCGAGGAAGAGGCGCTGCGCCTGCGGGCGCTGGGCGTGGATGTCGGATCGAAGCTGTCGGTGTCGCATCGCGGCGTGTTTGGCGGGGCCGATCCGCTGGCGCTGCGGGTGGGCCGCATGACGGTGGCGCTGCGCCGCGCCCATGCCCGCGCGATGCAGGTCACGCTGCTGGAAAATGGGCTGGAGAGCGGGCAATGAGCCGCTGGCACAAGGCCGCGCTGGTCGGCAATCCCAATGCGGGCAAGAGCGCCCTGTTCAACGCGCTGACCGGCGCGCGGCAGAAAATCGCCAATTATCCGGGTGTGACCGTCGAAAGGCGCGGGGGGCGGATGATCCTGCCCAATGGCGCGCCGATTGAATTGACCGACCTGCCCGGCTCCTATGGCCTGACCGCGACCAGCCCGGATGAGGAAGTCACCCGCAAGGTGATCCTTGGCGAACTGGCGGGCGAACCGGCGCCCGATGTGCTGGTGGTCGTGCTGGACGCCAGCAATCTGGAACAGCATCTGGTGTTCGCGCAGGAAGTGATCGCGCTGGGCAAACCTACGGTGGTGGCGCTCAACATGATCGATCTGGCCGAGCGTGATGGGCTGGTTCTTGATCCCAAGGCGCTGTCGAATGCGCTGGGCGTGCCGGTGATCCCGACTGTGGCGGTGCGGCGGCGCGGGCTGACCGAACTGGGCGAGGCGATTGCGCAGGCCGAGGGCCATGCGGGCGATGCGCCCCATCCGCGCGCGCGCCTCGATCTGGCCGAGCGGCGGATGGAGGCCCATGCCATTGCCGATGGCGTGATCATTTCGGAAAGCGCCAAGCACCGCCTGCATTCGCGGATGGATGATGTTTTGCTGCATCCGTGGATCGGGCCGGTGTTTCTGCTGGGCCTGCTGTTTGTGGTGTTTCAGGCGGTTTTTGCCTGGGCAGCTCCCTTGCAGGACGGGCTGGAAGGTTTTGTCGGCCTGTTGTCCGATGCGGTGAAGGGGGCGATGGCGCCCGGCCTGCTGCGCGATTTTATCACCGACGGCGTGATGGCGGGCGTGGGCGCGGTGGTCGTGTTCCTGCCCCAGATCATCATCCTGTTCTTCTTCATCCTCGTGCTTGAGGCCACCGGCTATATGGCCCGCGCGGCCTTTTTGATGGACCGGATGATGGCGGGCGTGGGCCTGTCGGGGCGCAGCTTCATTCCGCTGCTCTCCTCCTTTGCCTGCGCGGTGCCCGGCATCATGGCCACGCGCAGCATCACCGATCCCAAGGACCGGCTGACCACGATCCTGATCGCGCCGCTGATGACCTGTTCGGCGCGTCTGCCGGTCTATGCGGTGATTATTGCCGCCTTTATTCCCAATCGCCCGGTGGGCGTGGTCGGGCTGCAAGGGCTGGTGCTGTTCGGGCTTTATGTCTTCGGCATTGTCGGGGCGATGGTGGTGGCGCTGATCCTGCGCCGTTCGGTGACGAAGGGCGCGGCCAGCGGTTTCATCATGGAAATGCCCAAATATCAGCTTCCGCGCCTGCGCGATCTGGGGCTGGGCCTGTTTCAGCGCGGCTGGATCTTTCTGCGCCGGGCAGGCACGATCATCCTTCAGGTGAACATCGTGCTCTGGCTGCTGCTCAACTTCCCTCAGGCGCAAAAGGGGCAGGATCAGGTCGATGCCTCCTTTGCCGGGCATATCGCCAATGGGCTGGCCGTGGCGTTGAAGCCCATCGGGTTTAACCGCGACATTGCGCTGGCGCTGATCCCCTCGATGATGGCGCGCGAAGTGGCGGTATCGTCCCTTGCCACCACCTATGCCGTGGCGGCGGGGGATGAGGATACAACCGCCCATCAGCTCTCGGCCCAGTTGCAGAAGCATTGGAGCCTTGCGACCGCTCTGGCCTTTCTGGCATGGTTCGTCTTCGCGCCGCAGTGTATTTCCACCATCGCTGTGACGCGGCGTGAAACAAATGGGTGGAAATGGCCCGGCTTCATGCTGGCCTATCTCTTCGCGCTTGCCTATGTCTTTGCGGGCATCACCTATTGGAGCGCGGTCGCGCTGGGGTTCTAGGCTAAGAGGGTTTCATGGCAGGCAGCGTCAACAAGGTCATTCTGATCGGCAATCTGGGCGCCGATCCAGAGGTCAAGTCGTTCCAGAACGGCGGGCGTATCGCCAATCTGCGCATCGCCACCAGCGAGAGCTGGAAGGACCGCACCACCGGAGAGCGCAAGGAGCGCACCGAGTGGCATCAGGTGGTCCTCAATTCCGATGGTCTGGTTGGCGTGGCCGAGCGTTTTCTGCGCAAGGGCAGCAAGGTCTATATCGAAGGCCAACTGCGCACCCGCAAGTGGCAGGACCAGAGCGGCAATGACCGCTATACCACCGAGATCAGCGTGGGCGGGGTCGGCGGCGTGCTGACCATGCTGGACGGCCCGCAGGGCGGCGGTCAGGGTGGCGGCATGGGCGGCGGCGGTCGTTCGGGCGGCGATTGGGGCGGCGGCTCGTCGGGCGGCGGTTCCTATGGCGGCGGTCGCTCGGGCGGCGGTTCGTCAGGCGGTTCGGGCGGCAGCGAGTGGGGCCGCACGTCAGGCGGTTCGGGCGGCGGCTTTGGCGGCGGCTCGTCCTCGGGCGGCGGGTATGGCGAGGATCTGGACGACGATATCCCGTTCTGATCCGGCCGTTCTGATCGCGCCGATAAGCGAAGGGGGCCTGATGGCCCCCTTTTTATTTCTTCTTCAAGGCTTCCAGCGCGGCAAAGGGGCTGGTGTTCTCCTGCCCCAGAATGCCGGCGGCCCGCACCTTGGCCGCCTCCGGACCTTCGGCAAAGGGATCGATGGACAGCGCCAGCGATTGCGCCACCGCCTCGCCCAGATCGAAACGTTCGCCGGTATAGGGGATATCGTCGCAATCCTCTTCGCTCAGCTCGATTTCCTCATCCGGCCCACCTTCGACGCCGGTTTCCGGCACAAAGCGCAGGTCCAGCTTCTCGCGAATCTTTTGCGGCAGATCCTCGGCCGAGATCGCGCAGGACTGCACCAGATCCGAGGACAGCGTGCCCTTGGCGCGGATGATCGCGCCATCACGGGTGATCGTGACCGTTGCGGTCAGATGGCCGATGGAAACAAGGTTGAACCGCTTGGCCAGCGCCTTGCATTCCTCTTGCGTGGCGGTCAGTTCAACCGGCTTGGGCTCAAGATGGCGGATGTCGATGATCCGCGAAAATTCGGGTGTATCGCTCATAGGGCGATCCTTCCTTCCAAAAGCGCGGCATCGTCAAGCGCGGCCAGATGATCGGCCAGTTGCCGTGCCCCCTGCGCCAGCGCGGCCAGATCGGCGCCGGGCGCCAGCGTCAGATTGCGTTCAAGCGCGGCGGCCAGATCGGCCTCTCCACCCAGCGCCGCGCGATAGGCGCCAAGGCGACCGCCCAGCACGCTCATCAACCGCCCGATATGTTTGCCCACGACCAGATCGCCCACGCCCGATTCGCGCAATTGCCCGTCCATGTCGGTCACGAACAATTCGGTCAGCCGCACCGAGGGCAGGCGCAGTTCCTCGGTCCCCTCCATGCGCAGCAGCGCGAGGGAAAGCACCAGCGTGATCGCGTCGAATCGCCCCGCCAGCGTGTCGGCGATGCCGGGCCGTCCGCCCGGCGCATACCATTCGCGCGAACGGGCCGCCGCGACCAGCGCGTGCCAGAGCGGACGCACCGCGGCGTAATCGTCGCTCTTGCCGCCAAACAGGCGCGAAAACAGCGAGGGCTTTTGTTGTGCAGCACTGGTCATGGCGCTTGGCCGCCGCTCCTTTTATCGTTCAGCCACTATTCAATCGCCCGCCCCCAAGCGCGCATAGCAACGAGAGTTGCGCATGGGGCCAAGGAGCCGTAAGGCGTTTTTCGGTAAGCATGGACTTGAGGCTTTGGCAATGCGGATCGGCGGAATATTCCCGCCGCGCGGCGCCCGGTCATAGATGGAGCAGTAGCGTGATGCGGGCAGTTTCGGGCAAGCTGGCAAAGATCGGCGTTTTGGCGCCTCTGGCGCTGGCGGCGATGGGCCTTGGCGGCTGCACCACGGTGCGCGACCATCGCGGGTTCTTTGTCGATACGGCGCTGGTCGATTCGGTGCTGCCGGGCGTGGATAACAAGATGTCGGTCGAGCGCACGCTGGGCCGCCCGACGCTGGCCAGCCAGTTCGGCGATCAGGACTGGTATTATATCGCCACCGACACCAAGCAACTGGCCTTCCGCCGTCCGCAGCCGACCGCGCAGACGATCCTGCGCGTGCGTTTCGATGCTAAGGGCAATGTGCTGGGCGTTGACCGCGCGGGTATGGAAAAGGTCGCCCGCTTCAACCCGGACAAGGATCTGACCCCGACGCTCGGCCGCAAGCGGACCTTCCTTGAGGATCTGTTCGGCAATATCGGCACCGTGGGCGCGGCCGGCATGGGCGGCGCGGGCGGTGCGGGCGGCGGACGTCCCGGCCCCAACGGCAGCTGATCTTTGGACCGTTGATCTTTCGGGTGCGGTCTGGACAAATTCCGGCCCGCTCCCATATGCCTATCCATGGATAGCAGCAAAGCTGGCCACGGGCTGATCCAGTGGCATGGCACAACCATCGTCGGCGTAAAGAAGGGCGGCAAGACCGTCATCGCGGGCGATGGTCAGGTGTCGATGGGCAATACGGTGATGAAGCCCAATGCGCGCAAGGTGCGCCGTATTGGTGAAGGCGGAAAAGTCATCGCCGGTTTCGCGGGCGCCACCGCCGATGCCTTTACCCTGTTCGAACGTCTTGAGCGCAAGCTGGAAACCCATCGTGGGCAATTGCTGCGCGCGGCGGTGGAATTGGCCAAGGACTGGCGCACCGACAAATATCTGCGCAATCTCGAAGCCCTGATGATCGTGGCCGATGCCGAAACCTTGCTGGTGCTGACCGGCAATGGCGATGTGCTGGAGCCTGAAGCCTCGGAAAATGGTACGGTTACGGCCATTGGTTCGGGCGGCAATTATGCGCTGGCCGCGGCGCGCGCGGTGTCCGATTATGAAGAGGATGCCGAAAAGATCGCCCGCCGGGCCATGGCTGTCGCCGCCGAGATCTGCGTTTTCACCAATGACCGCGTGACGGTCGAGACGATTGGCTGATTCCCCATGAATGACAATCTGACCCCCAAGGCGATCGTGCGCGCGCTGGATGAACATATCATCGGCCAGCAGGACGCCAAGCGCGCGGTGGCCGTGGCCCTGCGTAACCGCTGGCGGCGCCAGCACCTCTCGGCCGATCTGCGCGATGAGGTGAGCCCCAAGAACATCCTGATGATCGGGCCGACGGGTTGCGGCAAGACCGAGATCAGCCGCCGTCTGGCCAAGTTGGCCGATGCGCCCTTTGTGAAGGTCGAGGCCACCAAGTTCACCGAGGTCGGCTATGTGGGCCGCGATGTCGAACAGATCGGGCGCGATCTGGCCGAGGAAGCGATCCGGCTGGAAAAGGCGCGCCGCCGCGAGGCCGTGCGCGAGGCGGCAAGCAAGGCGGCGATGGACCGTCTGCTCAAGGCGTTGGTCGGCGATGGCGCCAGCGAGGCGACGCGCGAGAGTTTCCGTCAGCGGTTGAACGAAGGCGCGATGGATGATGTCGAGGTCGAAGTGGAGGTCGAGGATTCGCCCTCCGCGCCGATGGAGATCCCCGGCATGGGCGGCGGCATCGGCATGATCAACCTGTCCGACATGCTGGGCAAGGCGATGGGCGGCAAGCCTTTGAAGCGCCGCAAGATGCGCGTGGCCGATGCCTGGGACCGGCTGGTGGATGAAGAATCCGAAAAGCGGATGGATCAGGACGATGTGGCCCGCGTCGCTCTGGCCAATGCCGAGGCCAATGGCATCGTGTTTATCGATGAGATCGACAAGATCGCCGTGTCGGACGTGCGCGGCGGTTCGGTCAGCCGCGAGGGCGTGCAGCGCGACCTGCTGCCGCTGATCGAGGGCACGACGATTGCCACCAAATATGGCCCGATGAAGACCGACCACGTCCTCTTCATCGCCAGCGGCGCGTTCCACGTGGCCAAGCCCAGCGATATGCTGCCCGAATTGCAGGGGCGTTTGCCGATCCGGGTGGAATTGAAGGCGCTGTCCGAAGAGGATTTCGTGCGCATTCTGGCCGAAACGCGCGCCAATCTGGTCGAGCAATATCGCGCCCTGTTGGGCACCGAGGATGTGACCGTCGAATTCACCCCCGGGGCCGTGCGCGCCATTGCCCGTACCGCTGCGCAGGTGAACGAGAATGTCGAGAATATCGGCGCCCGCCGGTTGCAGACGGTGATGGAGCGGCTTTTGGAGGAATTGTCCTTTGAGGCCGAGGACAAGCGCGGCGAGACGATTATCATCGACGAGGCCTATGTCGAGGCTCGGCTGGATAATCTGTCACACGACACCGATCTGTCGAAGTTCATTCTCTGATGATGCGGGGCGGCGCTTGCGTCGCCCCATCTTTTGCAGGATCACCGGCCCATGACCGAGAAAACCTATCAGACCCCCGATGATCGTCCGATCTACCGCCTGTTGACTGGCAAGGACGACCGCGCCTTTTGCGAGCGCGTCTCTGAAGCGCTGACGCAGGGGTGGCGGCTCTATGGCTCGCCCACGATGACCTATGATGCGGAAAATGCCTGTGTGAAGGTCGGGCAGGCGGTGGTCTGGCACGAGCTGAAGATCTGAAAAAAAGGGCCGGTTGATCCGGCCCTTTTCCTATTCGGCGGCGTTGGCGACCGCTTCGCTCGTCTCATTGGCCTGAGTCTCATTAGCTTGTCGGGCCCACATTTCGGCATAGAGCCCGTCCATCCGCAGCAATTGCGCATGGTTGCCCTGTTCGACCAGCCGCCCGTCCTGAAGCACCAGAATAGAGTCGGAATCGACGATGGTGGACAGGCGGTGGGCGATCGACAGGCTGGTGCGGTTTTCCGACAGCGCATGGAGCGTGGCCAGAATATCCTGCTCGGTTCGCGTGTCGAGGGCGCTGGTGGCTTCATCGAGCAACAGGATCGGCGGGTTCTTGACCAGCGTGCGCGCAATCGCCACGCGCTGCTTCTCGCCGCCCGAGAGTTTCAGCCCGCGTTCGCCCACCTCGGTGTCGAAACGCGCGGGCAGGCGTTCGATCAGGCCCGAGAGCGCGGCGGCCTGTGCGGCGGCCTCGATCTGGGCGGGTGTGGCCTCGCCGGTCGGGTGGCCATAGCCGATGTTATAGCCGATCGTGTCGTTGAACAGCACCGAATCCTGCGGGACGATGCCCAAGGCTGCGCGCAGCGAGGTTTGCGAGACCTCGGCAATATCCTGACCATCGATCAGGATGCGGCCCGACCACGGATCGTAGAAGCGGAACAGCAGGCGCCCGATCGTGCTTTTGCCCGCGCCCGACGGGCCGACCAGCGCGACGTGGTGGCCGGCAGGCACTTCAAACGACAGGCCCTTCAGGATCGTGCGGTCGCGATCATAGCCGAACACGACATCCTCAAACACCACCGAGGGCCGCCGTACCACCAGCGCGGGCGCGCCGGGCTTGTCCTGCACCTCCTGCTCGGTGTCGAGCAGGCGGAACATGTCGGCCATGTCGATCAGCCCCTGCCGGATGGTGCGATAGACCATGCCCAGCATGTCGAGCGGGCGGAACAGTTGGGTGAGGTAGGTCTGGACGAAAACCAGCTGGCCCGAGGTATATTCCCCCTTGCTCCACCCCCAGACCGTATAGGCCGTGGCTCCCGCCATCAGCAGATTGACCACCAGCCCCTGCGCGATGTTGAGCATGCCAAGGCTGTTTTCGCTGCGCGTGGCGGCATCGGCATAGGCGCGGGTGGCGGCCGAATAGCGGGCCTCCTCGCGCTTTTCGGCGGCGAAATATTTGACCGTCTCGTAATTGAGCAGCGAATCGACCGCGCGCGACAGAGCCTGCCCGTCCAGCTTGTTCATCTTTTCGCGCAAATGCGTGCGCCATTCGGTGATCTTGCGCGTGACATAGATATAGGCCGCGATGCTGAAGGCGGTGGCCGCCACCAGACCCCAGCCGAAGTTGATCTGAAAGATCACCGCGACGATCACCAGTTGCAGCACCGTGGGGGCGATGTTGAACAGCATGAAATAGAGCATCGTGTCGATGCTCTTGGTGCCCCGCTCGATGGTCTTGGTGACTTCGCCGGTGCGACGGGCAAGGTGAAAGCGCAGCGAGAGCTGATGAAGCCGGGAAAACACGTTTTCGGCCAGAATGCGGGTGGCTTCCTGGCCCACGCGTTCAAACACGATGTTGCGCAGATTGTCGAAGGCGACCCCGGCAAAGCGTCCCGCCGCATAGGCGATGACAAAGAGCATCGCCCCCGTCATCACCTTTGGCCCGGCGATATTCATCGCGTCGATCGCCCATTTCAGGAAATAGGGCAGCGCCATCTGTGTGGCGGTCGAGGCCAGAATAAACACCACCGCCGCCACGATCCGCATCCGCAGATCGGGCCGGTCATGGGGCCAGAGATAGGGCAGGAACCGTCGCAAGGTCTGCCAGCCATCATGGCGCGGCGTCTTGGCGGAAGGGGCGGGCGAGGCGGAATGGTCAGGAGGCATCGCCCGCCTATGTAGGTGCGATGCGGCCAAACGCCAATGGCCGCTTCGTTCAGGAATTGGGTATCGAGGCGGCGGGCATGTCGAACATCACCCGCTTGGCCACGAAATCAATCGCGATCCGGTCGAACAGGCGCAGCGTGGGCATCCCCAGCAACAGCGCCGGGCGCCGGTCCAGCCCCATCAGCGCAAACGAGGGGGAATCGGTGAAGGCGATCGGCATGCCGGTGACCTTGAAACCGTCGATCGAGAATTGCCGCGCGGTGCCATATTCGGCCTGGATGCTCTGCCCGGTCACGCTCTGCAATTCGGTGCGCCCCGTCACGCGTGAACCCAGCGCCTTTTGCAGGGCGCGGTTGCCCACGCTGACATCGGAACCGGTGTCGATCACCACGTCGACCTTGACGCCGTCGATGACCGCATTGGTCATGACCAGTTCGCCCTTGTGGCGCCTCGCCTCGACCACGATTTCGAAGCCGTCGGCGGCAGGGTCCCGGCTCACCCGGTCGATCAGAGTCACTTCATTGCGGCGAAAGTCGATCATCACGCGCTGGCCCTGCAATCCGTCGAGGCCGATGATTCCGTCGGCGCCCACATCATTGGCCAGCAGTATCGGCAATTGCTTGCCCGACCAACTGCGGCGGCCCAGCTTGAGCCGGTCGACATTGACGACGCTGACCACGCGGGTGCCTGCCACGCCGGTCACCTGCACCTGCTCCGTGCCGGTCACGCCCAGTCGCGCGGCGACCATGTCCGAAAGGACCGTGCGCTGCGCCCCGGTGTCGACCATGAAGCGGAATGGCCCGTGCTCGCGCACGATGACCGGCACGGTCATGCGGTCGTAATCGTCGGATTTGGCGGCGATGGTTTCGGTCGGGCCGGATGCGGGACGTGCAACCGGCAAATCAATAGCACCCGCACCCTCGGCGCTGGTGCTGGCCAGCGCAAGGGCCAGGGCGATGGCGGTCAGAGCCATGGCCATTCTCTCCTGCATATGCGGCTTTAGCCGTCTAATGTATGAGTTATACGCCTATGCTGCGCCCTTGGCCAGCGCGAAGCGCAGCGATGCCCACGCAATTGTGCGCGGCAAAAAGCGGAATTTGCGGGATTTGGGCAAATGGGCAACGGGTTTGCCCGAAGGGTTATGTGATGGCC